>NZ_JBHWAB010000001.1:332500-632500 GCF_042688525.2 Haloimpatiens myeolchijeotgali | reverse complement strand
GTACCTCAATATTATACTATAAAAATATATATTATTACTATGACTTTTTAGTTTAATTTATTAGTATATTTATATTAAGATTTTATTTACAATATTTAATTTATATATATTTTTACATATTATATAAGTTAATAATAAATTTATATATTAAATATATTATTTGAAAATTTAATTAATTATGTTAAAATTAACTTGTCAAACAATTAAAGGAGTGATAATAATGAACTACAATGAAGAAAAAATAAAATACTATTTAAAAAATATATTATCAATATCCAGTCCAACTGGATACACAAATAAAATAATGGATTACATCAAAGAAGAACTGCATATGTTAAATGCATATTACGTTACAACTAATAAAGGAGCTGTCGTTGTTACTATAAAAGGGAAAAATGACAACTATCAAAGAACTCTTTCTGCACATGTAGATACATTAGGGGCTATGGTTAAAGGTATAAATTCTACTGGCACCTTAGCATTAACTCCTCTTGGAGGATTTATGATGAATTCTATAGAAGGAGAAAATTGTACTATAGAAACCATCGAAGGTAAAACATTTACTGGAACTATACAAACTCAAAAACCTTCAGTACATATAAGCGGTGACGATGCTCGTGGATTAAAGAGAACACCTGAAAATATGGAAGTCGTGTTAGATGAAAAGGTTTCTTCTAAGGAAGATGTAGAAAAATTAGGAATAGATGTTGGAGATTTTATATGCTTTGATACAAGAACAAGATTTACAGAAAAAGGTTTTATAAAAACTAGACACCTTGACGATAAAGCTAGTGTAGCAATTTTACTTTATACAATAAAATACTTAATAGAAAATAATATCGAATTACCTTATACTACTAATTTCTTTATTAGCAATTACGAAGAAGTAGGACATGGTGCTTGTTATATTCCTGAAAGAACTAAAGAATTTGTATCAGTTGATATGGGAGCCCCTGGACTTGACCAAAATTCTTCTGAATACAGTGTATGTATTTGCGCAAAAGATTCTTCTGGACCTTATGATTTAGATTTAAGAAAAAAATTGACTCATCTTTCAAAGGAAAATAATATTGACTATAAAATAGATACATATCCTCATTATGGTTCTGATGCATCTGCTGCAGTTAGAGCTGGCTGGGACATTAAGACTGCTTTAATAGGCCCTGGTGTTTTTGCTTCTCATGCTTATGAAAGAACTCATATGGATTCAGTTTTAGCTACAATTGATTTAGTTTTAAATTATTGTAAATCTGAATAAAAAAAAGGCCGGTAATTCCGGTCTTTTTCTTTAAAAAGTATTTTAATCACATTATTTTTTATACTTATCTCTAAGCTTCTTTATGATTATTTTATCTTCTTTACTAACCTTTCTAGATTCTAAAATTTTCTTTAAAGCTTTATTAATACAATTCAACTCTATCTTTTCACTCTTTATATAATTTAAAGTAAGTTCTTTATTTGTAAAATAACACGTACTTATAAGCCAACCTATAGCCATAGTAACATAATGTTCTTTACTTTTTACATAATCCATTAATAAAAATATATCATCTAAATATTTTTGATCAACAAAATAATTATTTAAAAGTACAATACCAAACCTTATTTCCCACGGATTGTTACTTCTTATATATTTCTTAATCCTTAGAAAAAAACTTTCTTTATTAGTTTTTACAGGATTTCTTAAACTTACTACAAAATTATCACAAAGTGCCCAATTATTTATTCTCAAGATATATAAATCAATATTATTGAACAATTCTTTACTGCTGCAATAATTCAGATGTGGTAATATCATACCTTGAATGATTTTTTCTTCATATGTATTTTCATCTTCCAAAAAGTTGTATACCTTTTCAATTTCTGTACTTTGACTTAATTTTTTTGCTATTTTTCTTAACATAGGTATGCGTATACCTATGTTTTCTCCTATATTAGGAATTACCTTTTCATTATATTCCTTATATTTTGATTCACCTAATGTATATAATAACTCTCTAAATTCTGTATACATATTTTTATCCCATTTTACACTTTTTAAATCTTGCATATTCAACACAAATTCTCCCCCTATTAAATCGATTTTTCTTGTTTGATGTTTTATGCAATTTTTCATTAGGCAATTTAAAGTATTTTATGTTTTATATTTTTTAAAAATAGCTTTTTTTATATTATATTATAATTATTGATACTTTTAAAATAAAAGTTTAGTTATTATTATATATATCAGAAAATTCTATATGAATTCTTTCAATATTATTATAATTTCTTGCATATTTTCCTAAATTATTTTGATTTTGTGTTTCATTTATGGTTCTACATGGTAATTCTATTATAAACTCACTACCTTTACCACATTCACTCTTTAGTGATATATTTCCACCATGCATTTCTATTAACGATTTCACTAATGATAACCCTATACCACTACCTTCTCTTTTTCTAGAAAGAGATTTATCTACTTGTACAAATCTTTTAAATATATCCTTTTGCTTCTCCTTTGGTACTCCTATTCCTGTATCTTTTACTGATATTAGTATTCTATCACCTTTATCATATATATTTACACATATTTTTCCTCCAGGTTTAGTAAATTTTATTGCATTAGATAATAAATTAAGTATTATCCTCTCAACTTTATCTTTATCACAAGCAATAATTTTTTCCTCTATCTCAGTATCAAAAATCAAATCAATTCCATGATTTTCTATATATTCTGCAACAGATAAAGTTATTTCTTCTACAACACTTACTATATTACAATTTTTCAAATTTAATCCAAAATAACCTGCATCAATCTTCGTAATATCAATAAGATTATTAACTAATCTTATAAGTCTATAACAATTTTGCTTCATTATCGTTACATATTTGGGAATTTTATATTTTTCATTTTCATTATTTTTTAATTTTTTTTCATATAATTCAATAAGCTGAAGCGCTGCAAATATAACATTTATTGGTGTTTTTAATTCATGAGATATATTTGAAAAAAATTCAGTCCTAATTTTATCATATTCTATAGTTTGTTTTAATAAATTAGTTTTCTCTTTAACTTTTTCTTTTAATTCTTCTATTCTTTTTCTTTCAGATATATTTCTTAGTATTTCAAGTATCGCAACTGTATCTCTATAAGGAATAACAGTTGATGTAGTTTCTACTTCTACCATATGACCATCTGATTTTCTTATAAATTTCTCTTCAGCAAGCGGTACAGTGCCCTCTCTTAATACTCTATCCATTCTTTGTTGATATAAAGATTTATAATCTGACTGTATCTCCATTAGCTTATAATTATACTTACCTATTATCTCTTCTGGATCATTACAACCTAAGAGCTTTGCACAAGCTTTATTACAATATTCTATTTTTCTATTGCTATGAACCAAAACAGAATCAGGCATAAGTTCTACTAATTTTCTGTATCTGTTCTCACTTTTTTTTAAATCTTCTTCTGCTTTTTTTCTCTTATCTATATCAAAAGCTATACCTATCATTATTGGCCTATCTGTAAAATTAATTAATCCTTTACTAAATTCAATCCATTTCTCTTTTCCACTTTTAGTTATTATTTTCATTTCATAAGTTGAAAGTACATTTTTAATATCTTCTGATTTCTCTACATTGTTAATAATGTATTTTTGAAACTTTGGATCAAAAATATCCTTAAAATCTATATTACAAATTTCTTTTTTAGTATATTCTGTAAATTTTTCTGCTGCTGTATTTAAATAAATACACTTTTTATTATTGTACATAAAAACAAAAACAGAATTTAGTTCTGTTAGAGCTTTAAATTTTATCTCACTTTCTGCTGTCTTATTCCAAACATCCGCACAACAACATACTAGTTCATCAAAAAAATTAATATTAAATTTTACAATTTCAATTTTGATTTTCTCTCCTAAATTACTTTGTAATATTATATCTGAATATGCTTTTCTAAAACACTGTAAAATTTTTATAAGCTTACTAATAGTTAATTTGATTTTTTGCTGTATTAATAATTTTTTTATTCCATATGTGCAGATATTACTAAATTGATCTTTATATAATTTCTTTAAATTAGTTTTATCATCATTATTTAAAAATATATAATTTATTGTATCAGAAATCATTTTCGATGAATCTTTCCATATCTCTCTTTGGCTGTCATTAATACCATATCCCTCTTGTTCCATATAATATAAAAATTTTTCTAAAATTTCTTCTTTTCCCTTCTCTAAAATATCACTTAACATATACCACTCTACCCCTATCCTTAACTAATTATGCATAGTAATTCTAATGCAAATTTATTTGATATTCAAATCCAATACCTTAATTCAATATCTATATAATACCATAAAAATATCATTTATTAGAATAAAAGTTAAATTATTACCTATTTAAAATTATAACTTATAATACTATATAATAACAAAATAGGTAATAGCACTTCTATAGTGCTATTACCTATTCTCTTACCTATATTAATTATTTATCTTTAATAATCTCATGCTTTTTATCTATAATTATATTATTGAAAGAATATCCAAATTCCTTTCCTTCACAACATGAATATGATGAATTAATAGGAACTGTCATATCAAATTTAACTAATCCCTTTCCTTCCTCATAAACACATTTTTCTACATACTTATTATTTTGAAATCCTTTTATATTATCTACTATAGTCTTTGTTTCATATTTTTTCACACCTTTTTCTTCACTTATATTCTCTATTTTTGTAAGTGCTTTATACTCTTTTCCATTATACTCAAATTTTTGTTCCCAAGAACTTTCTTTCTTTAGAGGCAATTTTAAAATAACTTTTTCTGGTATTATAGAATTTAATATATTAGCTTCTTTTTTTTCTGAAGAACTATAATTAACATTAACTTTTTGTATTATTTTTTCATTATCAACTTCATACTTTAAATATATATCCGCAAAAGTGCATTGATCATGTAATTTTGCTAACATATTTATAATTGTTTTATTATCTTTAACCTCAACACTATCTGCTCTTAAAAAATAACCATATTCAGCATATCCTCTATAATCTAACGTTTTGTCACTATCCAAACAAAATAGCTTAACTAATTTATTACTACTATCTTTACTATTTTTTTTACATGACAATTTAACACTTTCATTATCATTGTCACCATAAATTTTTATATTGGTATTATTGAACCTTGTACTATAACTAAATGTAAAAATAAATATAAGTACTATACAAAATTTAAATATTAATCTTATAATTTTTGATTTATCTTTCCTCACATTTTCACCCCTCAATGTTATTTTTCTAATTTAACATTAAAATCCTTTTATCCTCTGATATAAACAGTAGCAGTTTTAGTACTTTTTTATAAAATACATTTTATTAACATATGTAATTCAATGTTAATATATTCTATATATATTGATATCTTTGTCCACCTGTTACAATATTATTCAATTCAAGCCAAAATATTACTACTAATGTTTCAAAGTTATAAAAAAAGTACTCAGAGGCTAGTTTTTTATTAACTTACACTTTGTCAGGTGAAAAATAAACCTCAATACAAAAAGTAAAAGCATACAGTGCATAAAAAACTTGTTCAAATGTTTTTTACGCAATATATGCTTTTTGAGACTATATACAGAATCCTTGGATTATGTTTCTATATTCTTATACCCTTGCTATTCCCATTTCTTTTGCTATTCTTTTAACCTCATTTGCTACAGAATTTGACACACTCTTATTAAATGCATTAGGAATTATATTTTCTTCATTTAGCTCTTTATCATTAACAATATTTGCAATACCTCTTGCTGCAGCCAATTTCATCTCGTCATTAATTTCAGTAGCTCTTACTTCCAATGCTCCTTTAAAAATTCCTGGAAATACTAAAACATTATTTATTTGATTTGGAAAATCTGATCTTCCTGTAGCTACTATTCTTGCTCCAGCCTCTTTTGCCTCGTTTGGCATAATTTCAGGTGTTGGATTAGCCATAGCAAATACTATACTATCTTTATTCATAGTTTGTACCATTTCTTTTGTAAGTACACCTGGTGCAGATACTCCTATGAAAATATCTTTACCTTTTATTACTTCTTTTAATTCTCCTTTTTCAAAGTTTCTGTTTGTAACCTTAGAAATTTCTTTTTGAGCATCATTTAAATTACAATCTTCTTCTACTACTGCACCAAACTTATCACACATAACTATATTTTTTATTCCAGCTTTTAAAAGCAACTTACAAATTGCTATTCCAGCTGAACCTGCTCCATTTATAATAACCTTTACATCTTCCACATTTTTATTTACAAGTCTTAATGCATTATAAACTCCTGCAAGAACTACTACAGCTGTCCCATGTTGATCATCATGAAATACTGGAATATCTAACTCTTCTTTCAATTTTTGTTCAATATAAAAACATTCTGGGGCTTTTATATCCTCAAGATTAATTCCACCAAAAGAAGGTGCTATTAATTTTACAGCATTAATAACTTCATCTGGATTTTCTGTATCTAAACAAATTGGTACAGCATTTACTCCTGAAAATTCTTTAAATAAAAGTGCTTTTCCTTCCATAACAGGAAGTCCTGCTTCTGGTCCTATATTTCCCAGCCCTAATACTGCTGTTCCATTAGTAACTACTGCTACGGTATTACTTTTCATAGTGTAATCATATACTTTATCCTTTTGTTTTGATATCTGAACACAAGGTTCAGCTACCCCTGGCGTATATGCTATGGATAAATCTTTCATTGATTTAACATCCATTTTTCCTACAATCTCTAATTTTCCTTTTAATTGCTTATGTACATTTAGTGCTTCACTTCTAATATCCATGACTATGCCCTCCCAAATTTATGCATAATTTCCTCTAAGATTATTGTAACACTTGAATTAGATAATTCAATATTATTAACTTTTTATTCTTTATTATCTTTATAATATTCGCAATAATTATTTAAAGGGCATTTACTGCATTCAGGTTTTCTTGCTTTACATATCTTTCTACCATGCCATATTATATAATGATGAGTATCACTCCACATTTCCTTAGGAACATTTTGCATAAGCTGCTTTTCAACTTCATTTACATTTTTGCCTTTACCAATTCCTATTCTATTAGCTACTCTAAATACATGAGTATCTACTGCAATTGCTGGCACATTAAATGCATTTGATAAAACTACATTAGCAGTTTTTCTACCAACCCCTGCTAAAGTCATAAGTTCTTGTCTAGTATTAGGAATTTTTCCGTTAAATTTATTTAAAATATCCTTAGTTGCACTAAGAATATTTTTACTTTTATTCTTATAAAGGCCACAAGATTTTATTTTTTCTCCTAACTGTTCTTGAGATAAGGTCACCATTTTTTGTGGTGTATTATATTCTTTATATAATTCTTCAGTTACTTTATTTACTCTTTCATCAGTGCATTGAGCACTTAATATTGTAGATACTAATAACTCATATGGAGAATCAAAATTTAAACCACATTTCACACCTTTATATGTGTTAGCTAAAATATCTAATACTTTAGAAATTATTTGTTTGTCCATAACTTATATCCTTTCTTTTAAGTACTTTTACCTATATTTTATCCATTTACATTTTAATTTAACATAAAATGATAAAAATAAAAAGTTAGTACTTCTACGCATTCTAGAAATACTAACTATAATACAACTTAACTTTCATACAAAAATCCTTAATATATTATTCGTCAATACCTTGGACTGTTTCTGAATAAACTCCTCTATAACTTTCTGGAAGTAATTTCGCTATATTTCCCATTATGTAATCCATACATCTATATCTGTAATGTTTTTTATCCTCACCTTGTTGTTTAGTAGGAAGTTTTATTGGTTTGCCTATCTTTACATGTACATCAGCATGTTGAAACTTTTCTTTACCCATATCCTTATCGTCTATTGGTAAAAGCTTTTCTGTTCCCCACATTCCTACAGGAACTATTGGTACTTTTGTGAGTTTAGCTATTAGCAATATTCCTTGCTTACCTTCTATCATTTTACCTGTCCTACTTCTTGTGCCTTCAGGAAAAATAAGAACATTATTACCTTGTTTTACTTTTTTTACTACATTTGAAATAGCATCTTTATCTGCGGAATTTGGTTTAATAGGAATGGTTTTTACAATATTTATTCCTAATTTTGTAAGCCTATTACTACTTAACTTTATACCTGCAACAAAAGTAACATCTTTATCTTTTAGTACCTTATCTAATACTAGTCCATCTGAATTACTTAAATGATTTCCTATAAATAAAATGGGACCATCTATTTTTTCTATAAATTCCTTTCCCTCTACTTTTATATTAGCATAATTGTTTATATAATAACCTAATATTTTTTTAGATAAAGAAATTATCATTTTGTCAGGTAAGATTTCCATAAGCTTTAGTGCTATAGGAGAAATCATATCAATTCCACCTTTCTTTAAAATAACATCCTATATTATATTATAATTTGATTTTACATAAAAGTCTATTTAATAATTAATATTTTCAAAATTTTGGAACATACAAAATAAAGGCACATATTGCATAAAAAAAAACATATACCTAAAAGTAAACAAACATTTTTTAGATATATGTTTTTATATTATAAATTAAACAACTTTCTCTTCATATTTATTTTCATCACTGTAATCATTATTTAATACAGCCTCATCTGTAGTTAATTGTATTTTTTTCTCTCTAATAATTCTTGCTGGTATTCCAACTGCAGTACAATTTGCAGGAACATCTTTTAATACTACTGAATTGGCTCCTATCTTAGCATTACAGCCAATTTTAATTGGTCCTAATACCTTAGCTCCACTTCCTATAAGTACCTTATTTCCTACTGTTGGATGTCTTTTACCTTTTTCCTTACCAGTTCCTCCTAAAGTTACTCCGTGATATAACACTACATCATCACCTATTTCTGCCGTTTCTCCTATTACTACTCCCATACCATGATCAATAAACAATCCCATACCAATTTTAGCCCCAGGATGAATTTCTATACCAGTAAAAAATCTAGATATTTGAGATATTAATCTCGCTAAAAAAAATAATCTTTTTTTATATAAAAAATGTGCTATTCTATGATTAATCATAGCATGTACTGATGGATATAATAAAAATACCTCTAATCTATTTCTTGCCGCTGGATCATTTTTTATTACAACATCCAAGTCATATATCAATTTTTTAAACAAAATTTTTCCCCCTAATACTTAATTAAAACAAAATTCAAAGAATAGAGTTCAAATAGAATATGATTAATTGCTCTTTAAACTTTGTAGTTTTATACTTTTTATTACCTTTTTTATCTATTAAAAGTTAAATTATCTCTTAATACTATAATGTGATACTTATATCCGAGTATTTTAGTATGAATTAGTTATGTTACATTATATTATCGAACTTCTAAATTGTCAACTATATTATCTACAAAATCTATGCTTTCCTATTATTTTTATCAGAGGTCTTGACCATATCCATTTATTTGTAGTTTTTGCAGGATTATAGTAATAAACAGCACCTCCTGAAGGATCCCATCCATTCAAAGCATCTCTTGCAGCATTTATAGAACTTTGTCTTAAATTAGCATTTATTTGTCCATCAACTATAGCTGTAAATGCCCCCGGTTGATAAATTACTCCTGCTACAGTAGATGGAAAACGGGGATCTTTTACTCTATTTAGAACAACAGCTCCTACTGCCACCTGTCCTTCATATGGCTCACCCCGTGCCTCTCCATTTATTAATCTTGCTAACAAATTAACATCTTGATTATTTGAAGAATATCTTGTAGATGTGGTATTTGTTTTAACATATATACCTAATGCTGATAGTGTTTTATTTCCTACTATCCCATCTACACCTAATCCATTTTTAGATTGAAAATATCTAACAGCCTTATATGTCTGATATCCATATATTCCATCTATTGAACCTTTATAATAACCCCATCGTTTTAATTTATCTTGAATTTTATATACCAAACCACCTTTAGAACCATACTTATATGTTACTACATTTACTGCATTTTTATATGGCATGAGATATACATAACTAATACTATATGTACCAAAAACCATTAATAAACAAATAGCTAACTTTCTAATAAAATTTTTATTCAATCTTAAGCACCCCTTTACACTATTAGTAGCATTATTATTTTGTGCTTAAAATTACATAAAAATACAACAAAAAGGTGGTTAATTTTTTTAACCACCTTTTAAAATATAATTAAACTGCTTTTCTAATTTTTTTCTTAAATTTATTTGGAACTACTTCATCAAAGATATCATTCAATATTACTATACCACATAAATTTTCCCCATCATTAATCACTGGTATAGATAACAGATCATATTTTAAAGAGTATTCTACTGCCTTATCAATACTTTCATCATCTTTTATGGTTATTATTTGTGAGTCCATTATATCTTCTAGCTTACTCTCTGGACTAGATGTTATTAAATCCACTAATGGAACTATTCCTTGAAGTTTTTGATTCTCATCTACAATATATATATTATAAATAACTTCTTCATCTGGTTTGGTTTGTCTTAGTATATCAATAGTCTCCTGAGCTGTTATATTCACATTTAAAGAAATAAAATCTTTATTCATTATACTTCCAATAGTTTCATCTTCATATTGCATTAAATTTCTTATTTCTTTTTCATCATCTTTTGTTAAATTTAACAAAATTCTTTCAACTTGTTGTTGATCCATATCTTCTAACATATCTGCTATTTCATCATTTGGCATGTTTTCTAATACTTCTTTAATTCTTAATGTATTGACACTCTTCAATATATCCACTTGAACTTCATGTTCAATTTCCTCTAACGTATCTGCAGCTAAATCTCTATCTAAGCTTTCAAATATCTTTTTCCTATCTTTTGTATCCAAATCTTCTAAAATATCCGCAATATCAGCAGGATGTAACTTAGATAATTTTTCATATGGAACTGTCAATCTTAAATTATTATCTACCATTTCTATAGATTCAACACTTTCCCACATAACAATATCTTCATTAGGTTTTTTCCCAAAAATATTATAAATACTGCTTATAAATCTATTCATTCCCATTCTTCTAGCTACCGATAAAATCCCTGAAGTTACTGCAACAACTTTTATTTCTGATACATTTTGAAATAATGTTAAATCTTCAACTTTTATAACTTTTTTTCCATTAACATCAACAATTTTTTTATTTAAAAGATTTTCGGATAATAAATAAGAATATTTTCTTGGAATTATATCTTTTACTCCTCTTACTTTTATTGTAAACTTATTACTATCTTCATAAAATTCAATATTTCTAAATTCATAATTAAAAACTTCTCTATTTCCTTTTATTTTATACCCTATAACTCTTGGATATCCTTTATCTGTAGTTACATAAATATCCTTTAAAGTACCTATACAATCGTTAAATTCATCATAAACCCTTTGATTCAAAATTTGACTTAAATAAAAATTACATGTTTTTTTCATAAATACTCCTCCTTCTTTTTACAGAGAAATATTTATTTAGAACATAGTAATTAGTTAGTTTTTATATTTAATAAGTATAAAACAAATTATTATTAAAGATACTTTTCCATAGGAAAAATACAATTACTATTTTTACCATAGAAAAACATCTTTATTATATAAAAACCAACTTTTAAATAAATATTTCTCTGCTTTTTTCATTTTTAATCTCAAATTAATACTCGCCGGTAATTGAGGATCACCGTCCATTTATTTCACCACCTATTTTTGAAATATTGTATTTTAAATAAAAAAAGAGCTCATAAAAGGCTCTCCAATTTACTAAAAACTCTCGTACAAGCTTTAGCACTATATAGCTTTGGACTTAATAAATATACTAAATCCAGCTACATTAAGTAAAACCTTAACGGCAATACCTGTTAACCCATTGGCATCTCTCGATGTTTCAGGGCAGTAGCATATATCTATATAGGAGCCTCACCTACCAAACATTATTAAAATATTACTTTATATTATTATTATATTAATAGTATCTCTAAAATGCAACCCATTGAATAAAAGATATATTATGATTTATAATATTAAGTTATTATGTTAATATTATTTATTGTATAGTTTATTGTATAGTTTATTGAATTTAACCATTAACTTTTTTCTTAAAATAAAATTCAATTGGAGGATTATAATGAAAGTCAACAATAAGTTTTTACCGATTAGCAAAGAAGATTTAAAACAGGAAAAAATTGATCAATTAGATTTTATAATAGTAACAGGCGATGCATATGTAGATCATCCTTCTTTTGGTACAGCTATTATAGGACGAGTTTTAGAAAATGAAGGTTTTAAGGTAGGAATAATAGCTCAACCAAATTGGAACACTATAGATGATTTTAAAAAATTAGGTAGGCCCAAATATGGTTTCTTAATAAACTCAGGTAATATAGATTCTATGGTAAATCACTATACAGCCGCTAAAAAGAAAAGACACAGCGATTTATATTCACCTGGTGGCAAAAGTGGATACAGACCTGATAGAGCTGTAATTGTATATTGCAACAAAGTTAGAGAAGCTTATAAAGATGTTCCTATTATTATTGGAGGGGTAGAAGCTAGTTTAAGAAGATTTGCTCACTATGATTATTGGTCTGATAAAGTTAGGAGAAGTATTTTATTAGATTCTAAAGCAAATCTTTTAATATATGGTATGGGTGAAAAAGCAGTAACTGAAATTGGAAACCTTTTTAGATATGGAATGAAAATAGATAAAATGACAAATATAAGAGGAACTTTATATGCCACAAACTCCATAGATAACATAACAGATTTTGTAGAATGTCCCTCTTTTGAAGAAGTATGTGAAAATAAAAAATCATATGGAAAAAGTTATAAAATTCAATATTTCGAACAAGATGCTATTAATGGAAAAACAATTATTCAAAAACACGCTAATAGATATATAGTACAAAATCCACCACAAACTCCATTAACTCAAAATGAAATGGATATAGTCTACGATTTACCTTATGCAAGAAATTATCACCCTATATATGAAAAAGACGGTGGAATACCTGCTATAAAAGAAGTTAAGTTTTCTATAACTAGCCACAGAGGTTGTTTTGGTTCATGTTCATTCTGTGCTATAACTTTTCATCAAGGTAGAGTTATTCAAAATAGAAGCCAAGATTCTATATTAAATGAAACAAAACTTTTAACTAAACTTGATGATTTTAAAGGATACATACATGATGTTGGAGGACCTACTGCTAATTTCAGACATAAAGCATGTAAAAAGCAAGAAAATCATGGAGTATGCAAAAATAGACTTTGTCTATTTCCTAAACCTTGTAAAAATTTAATAGTTGATCACTCTGAATATTTAAATTTACTTAGAAAAATGAGAAAAATTCCAGGTGTAAAAAAAGTTTTTATACGTTCAGGAATTAGATATGATTATTTAATTTACGATAAAAACCCTGAATTTTTTCAAGAATTATGTAAATACCATATTAGTGGTCAATTAAAAGTTGCGCCTGAGCACGTAACTGATAAAGTGCTAATGCAAATGGGAAAACCAACTAGAGAAGTATATGATAGATTTGTAAATAAATATTATGAAATTAATAAAAAGTTTGATAAAAAACAATTTTTAGTTCCTTATTTAATATCAAGCCATCCTGGCAGTGATTTAAAAGCCGCTATTGAAGTTGCAGAATATATTCGTGATATGGGACATATTCCTGAACAAGTTCAAGATTTTTATCCTACACCAGGAACTTTATCTACTACAATGTATTATACAGGAATCAATCCACTTACTAACGAAAAAGTATATGTTCCAAAAAAACAACATGAAAAAAATATGCAAAGAGCATTACTTCAATACTCAAAACCTGAAAATTATAAGTTAGTAAAAGAAGCTTTATTAGCAGAACATAGAGAAGATTTAATTGGTTATGATAAAAAATGCTTAATTCCAGCACATTTTCAAAAAAACAAACAACAGACTAATTTATTCAAAAAAAGAACAAAAAAACAAAATGGCACTAAAAAAAGAAGAAGATAATAAAGATGCTTTGCTTTAGCAAAGCATCTTTATTATCTTATAGATCTAGTTTTTTTCATTTTATATAAAACATAATCCACAATTAAAATCCATAAGCATTGGCTTATTATAAAATTTGGAATCAAGTTTATGTTACTTAATCTAAGTATTATCTCTAAAATTGATACTATACATATTACAATTACAAAACACATTATTGTTTTTCTTGTATTTTTATGTTTCATCAAAATTATTGCTAAAAATAAATAAATAGAATATATACATAACAAAAATATTAAAATATAATTTTGATTTAAAAATTCCATATTATATCCAAAATTTTGATATATAAATATTGTATAATCAAATTTAAACATAAATATTGCATAAATACAAAACAATATTATTGATATTATAAACAAGTATGAAAAATTCATCTTATTATTTCTTGCCAATATATATATTAGTATAGAAATTAATATAGGAATACACGCCAAATCTAAAAATATAAATGGTTTTAACATATATAAGTATCTAATGTTTTGACACAAAAACATTATAAATAAAGCTATATTCCTAACTAATAAACCAGCTAAAGCTATATTAGCAATTACCCTTACCTTAAATGCAGTTTTTACTGCAATACTTATTCCTTTATATAAAATACAAAACATAAACATTAACAATATTAAATAAATATATGTCAAAATCTTTTCCTCAATAAAATTGTTATCAATTATATATATTTATTTTCTCTTATTTTTATTACTAATTATCTTTGATTCCTAATATTTTTAATCCACCCTTAGCACATTCTATACAAATAGGGAAATCAGGACCTCTCTCACCATCTATATCTGTTACTATATCTTCAGTACATTCTATTTCTAATTTATTAGTCTTAAAATATATAAGACCACTTACATCTTCTAAATGTTCTCCTTTTAACATCTTAATGAATAAAGCAATCATATCTTTTATCATACTAGCTTTTATAATTATTACATCTAATAATCCATCGTCTATACTAGATTTATATGCTAATTTAAAATTTCCAGCTGTTTGTCCGTTAAATACAAGCATAAGAAACATATCTCCATCAAAACTCATCTCTTGTGATTTGACATTTATCTGTAATTTTCTAAACTTAGGTAATTGTTCAATGCCTTTAACATAATAAGCTAATTTTCCTATTGTATTTTTCAGATTTATATCTGTTTTTTGTGATACATCAGTAAATAATCCTGTACTAGCAACATTTATAAAATATTTTTCATTTATCTTTCCTATATCTACATCTTTAGGTTTACTATTTAATATTTGTTCACAAGCCAATTCTACATCTTGAGGCATTCCTATAAATTTTGCAAAATCATTTGCTGTTCCTACTGGTAAAATTGCAATTGGTATATTTATATTATTTTCTTTCATACAATTTACTGCTTTATCTACTGTACCGTCTCCACCTGCTACCAATATATATGTATATGTATCATCTATGTCTTCAAAAGCTTTAGATATGTCATATTCAAAACTTATTCTATATGGCACTACATTATATCCATATTTTTGATGTACCTTTATAACCTTATCTATATCTGCAATTATAGAATTTTCACCCGAATATGGATTATAAATAAATTTTACTTTATACATCCTTTTTCTCTCCTATTTTTATTTGATTTTAACTTATTTTAACTAAATTAATCTATTTATATTCATTAATTTATAATATAACATTTGACGAAAAAAATCCATAAGAATATAAAATTCTTATGGACTTACATTAATATTTACTTATATTTTGGGTGAACTTGGTTCTGAAATACTGCTCAATGCTTCTCCTGCATTATCTGAAAACTTTGGTTCTACTGCCAAATCTCCTATAGAAATTATTCCTACCAAATTTCCACTTTCTATAATTGGAAGTCTTCTTATTTGTCTTTCACTCATCATTCTTGCAGCTTCATGTATATCCATACTAGGTGACGCAGTTACAGGATTTGAAGACATTATTTCTCTTACAGATTGCCTCATAACATTTTGACCATCAGCAACAGATCTTAATGTAATATCTCTATCTGTTAATATTCCTATGACTTTTTCACCTTCACATACAGGTATTGAACCAACATTATACTGTTTCATAAGTTGAGCTGCTCTTTCTACTGTATCGTCATAATTTACACTTGCTATATCCTTAGTCATAATATCCTTTATTTGCATAAAAACACCTCCTGAAAATAAATATATATTTCATGATTATTTTATATCTTATATATTTTTTTATACTATGGAAATTTTTAAATATAAAATTTTCATAAAACATACAACAAACACTTAAATAAAATAGTAAAATAGTATATAATAGATTTATGGGTGTATAATTTAAATGTATATTTTAGGAGTGATTACAGTAATGCTTAAACTTGCAATACCAAATATGTTTACGTTTGGCAATTTAACTTGTGGTATTTTATCTATAATTATGACTTTTCAAGGTAATTATATGTGGGCTTGTTTATTTATTTTAATCGCAGGAATTATGGACAGGTATGACGGTAGAATATCAAGATTTTTGAATGTTTCTAGTGATCTTGGAAAGGAATTAGATTCTCTTGCTGATTTAGTATCATTTGGGGTCGCTCCAGCATTATTAATGTTTGAATTAAATCATTTTGCATTATTAGGTATTATAGGTTATATTTTAGTTTTAATTTTTCCACTTGCTGGTGCTTATAGACTAGCAAGGTATAATTCTACAACTTTTAATAATGTTTTTTTTGGAATTCCAATTACAGCTGCAGGCATGTTTATTGCTCTGTACTCATTAATAATGATGAATCGTTCTACTACTCCAACAATATCTATTATTTTGTTAATATCATTATCTTATTTAATGATAAGTCGATTACAAATAAAAAAAATTTAGTTTCATAATTATTACAAGTACTTAAACCCTCACATATATATGTGAGGGTTTATTTCATTCTTTTAGTTTTAACTCTTGATCAATTTCAGTTAATATATAATCTGTTTGAACTTTACCTTGTATAATTTTTGCTTTAATATTACAATATTGTATGTAGTTACATGATATCTTATCTAATATACAAATTAAATTATCTATAATTTCACCTAAATCTTCTGCTCTGTTTAAAGCTTTTTTTATATCTTTTTTTTCTGCTAATGCTATTTTATTTAGCTCATCCGCTCCTCCAACTAACAATCTATATGAATTAACTAATTTTGTTATTAAATCTGTTAAATTATTTATATCACAATAGTAATTTTCTATTACTTTTCTATGCGCCACTACATCACCCTACTTATAGATATGGTTATATTGATATATATTAAAAAAAATTAAGAATTATGAACTAATAATATATAATTCAACTTTCGCAGGTGAAAAACAGCCGCTGCGGGAAATGATATCTTGCTTAGAAACCTTTCACTTCAGTAACAAGTTCTAAGCTTTACTCATATTGAAAAAAGATTTTTTAATTAATATTCCATAGGAATCAGTAATTAAAAAATAACTTTTTTCAAATTCGTAAAGCTAAGAACTTGTAAACTTTGTTCAAATGTTTCTTACGCAAGATATCATTTCCCTTCGCTAGACAGTATTTTTTTACTGCGAAAGTTGAGTTAATAATATTAGACAAATTAACATACATAATAGTATGCTATCGTTATAATAATATATATAGAAACAAGTATAGCTCCTTCAAACCAATAACTTTTACCATCTTGAAATACTAAAAATGACATACCTACTGCTAATACACTTATAATTATTTGAAAAACTGAAAATACAAGTACCATAGGCATTCCTACTATGCAAGAAAGTATCATTAATAAGGGAGTTACAAATAATGATATTTGAATACTTGATCCTATAGCAGTTTCTAAACTCATATTAATTTTATTGTCCATTGCACACATTATAGCCGATACATTTTCACCTATATTCCCCAATAAAGGTATAAGTATTATTCCTATAAATTGTTGAGATATATTATAATTCTTAACTAAACATTTAATATTAAATATTAACTTATCACTTGTAAAATATAACATTACAGAAACAATAATAAGAAAAATTATTGATATTATCCCTTCAATTTTATTATTTTTCTCTTTATTTTCTTCTATGTCACTTATTAAAAACAAATTTCTATGTGTACAGAACGAAAATATAAAACCTAATATATATATACACATCAATACTATAGACACTTTTATACTAATTGAAACTAATATACTATTCTTTAGAGATTCTGCACTACATTCATTTAAAGCAGCCATAACTATTATAGCTGACATAGCTAATAGAAGCATATTAAAATTTGTTCTAGCTATTATTTTATTAAACTTCTGTTCCTTATACTTTAATCCTCCACAAAATATTGCAATTCCAAGCCCTAAAAGCATATTACTCATTATAGAACCCATTAATGATGCCTTAACCATTGGTATCATTCCATATCTAATTGACCAAATCCCCATCATAAGTTCTGGAATATTACCTATAGTTGCTGCTAATAATCCACCTTTTTTTTCACCAATATATAGTGACATACCAGAAGTTAGTTTACCAAGTAAAAAAGCAAGACAAATTACGGAACAAGAATATATAACTATATTAACAATATTTGAAGAAGTATTTATACAAATCAATATAACTGCTGCTATTACAAAAATAATATATTTTTTCTTCATAACCACCTTGTCCTAATTATTATTTCTCTTTAACATAGTATTCATATATTTATGAAAAGTTACAGAATTATAATTAGGAATATCTGTACAGATAACTTTCTAAAAATAAACCCTATTTTTATTTATTTTTTCCAAGTACTTTTTCTTTAAGCTTAATTCCTGTTGGTGTTATAGCTAGTCCACCCATAGCCGTTTCTCTAAGCTCACAAGGAAGTTGTTTACCTACTCTATACATTGCAAGTACGGTATCATCAAAAGGTATCATACTCTTTACACCTGCCATAACCATATCAGCTGTAGTAAGTGCGCTTACTGTACCTGAAGCATTTCTTTTAGCACATGGAACTTCTACAAGTCCTGCAATTGGATCACATACCAATCCCAAAATATTTTTTATGACTATAGCAGCTGCATCTAAAGCCATTTCTACACTTCCACCCATCATTTCAACTACAGCTCCTGCTGCCATGGCTGCTGCTGATCCACATTCTGCTTGACATCCACCTTCTGCTCCTGATAATGTGGCATTTTTTGCAATAATAATACCAATACCAGATGCTGTGAACAAAGCTTTAACCAGTTCATCTTCTGATTTATTTAATTTTTCTCCTGCGGATATTATAACTGCTGGAAGTATCCCACAAGAACCTGCTGTAGGAGATGCTACTATTTTCCCCATAGCTGCATTTACTTCTGAGCAAGAAATAGCTCTTGCTATAGCTGTAACCATGAATTCTCCAGTTAGAGTTTTTCCATTTTTTGAATATGTATTAAGTCTCTTTGCATCTCCCCCTATTAATCCACTTATAGATTTTATTTCATTTTCTAAACCATATTTTGATGATTCCTGCATTACATGTAGATTTTTTTTCATTCTTTCAACTATTCTTTCTTTAGATGAACCACTTTCTTCTACTTCTGAATTTAAAGTATATTCCCATATAGGCATATTTTTTTCTTTACAAACTTCTATAAGTTCTTTACCACTATTTACAAACATGTTATTCTTCCCCTTCCATAACAGGATTTATAACCTTTACATTTTCAATTCCATGTGTAGATTCTATTTTCTTTACTATACTATTTGGTATTACACTATCGGTTTCAAAAGTCATTGTAGCTTTTGCTCCTCTACTACTCCTATAAACCTTCATAGTTCCTATATTTATGTTTTCACTATACATAAGTGTGGTTATCTTGGAAATCATTCCTGGTGTATCTGTTTGTTGTATTATTACTGTTGGATAATCTCCTCTGAACTCTACTTCTCTACCTGATATATTTGAAACTACTATATTTCCTCCACCTACTGAAGATCCTGTTACATCTATAGTACTACCATTGGATTTAGTTATAATAAACTTAACAGTATTAGGATGAACATCTCCTAAATCAGCTTCTTCAAAACTTATTTCTATACCTTTTTCTTTTGCTATTTTAAAAGACTCTCTTAATCTCTCATCCCAAGGTTCCATCTTTAAAATTCCAGCAACTAGCGCTCTATCCGTTCCATGCCCCCTATAAGTTTTTGCAAAAGAACCGTGTAGTAAAAATTTAACTTTTACTATACCAATTCCTGAAATTATACTAGCGATTTTAGCTAATCTAGCTGCTCCTGCTGTATGAGAACTTGATGGTCCTATCATTATTGGTCCAACTATATCAAACATACTAAAATTTTTCATATGTACACCTCATTTCCTGTAATCTATAATTTATTTATTATTTAACAAATAATGAATTTTTTACACAATTTTAGCATGCTTTTTGCAATGTTTCTTGCAATAGCATGCTAATTTTTATTATAGATTATTTTTTCTATTTGTCACTACCTTTTTGCAAAAAATATTATATTTTTTTTATTATTAATATTTATAAAAGCAACTTCCACCTATAAATTCTCTAAGTATTGAATTTTCTGGTACCATTTTTTTGTCAATATCTTCAAAAAATCTTAAAAAACTTCTCAATCTTAATGCTTCATAATAAACAGAACTAATTGGTTTTATTTTTTCTAACTCTTCAAGAGCATATTTCTTCAATACACATAATTCATAAACTAAAGTTGAATTAAACATTACATCCGCTTGCTCTTGAAATACAAATATATTCTTCTCTTCTCCTCTTTTTATAGAAGGCCACATTTTTAAAGTATCCTCTGCACCATAGCCTCTAGATAAATAATCTCTTACAATTCTTCTTATTTTTCTTACATCTGTAGTTGCTATCCTATTATGATTATCTATATTTAATTGTGTTAATGCACTTATATAAATTTTAAATTTATTTTCTTTAGGTATGGACGATGTTAGCATCTCATTTAATCCATGTATACCCTCTATTACTAAAACTCCATTTTGTGGCATTTTTAGTCTTTTACTATTCCATTCTCTTTTTCCAATCCTAAAATTAAAACTTGGAATTTCTACTTCTTCTCCATCTAATAATTTATTTAAGTGGTCATTAAACAGCTCTAAATCTAATGCATAAATAGATTCAAAATCATATTCTCCATTTTCATCTTTAGGTGTATGTTCTCTATCTACAAAGTAATCATCTAAAGAAATTGGTATTGGCATTAATCCATTAACTCTTAACTGTATCCCTAATCTTGTAGCAAAAGTAGTTTTTCCTGAAGATGATGGTCCTGCAATTAATATAATTTTTACTTTTTTTCTTTGATGTATCATATCTGCTATATATGCAATTTTCTTTTCATGTAATGCTTCTGCTACACGTATTATATTAATCATATCATCATTATCTACTTTATCATTTAAAGATCCAACATCACCTACATCCAGTATATTTCCCCATTGTTCTGTTTCATAAAAAATCTTTGCAAGTTTTTTCTGATCAATATATTCTGGAATATGATAAGGATTTTTTGCTGTTGGAAATCTAAGTATGAAACCTGGTTCATAATACATTAAATCAAATACTTTTAAAATTCCTGTAGAATACGCCATAGGTCCATAAAAATAATCATATATATCTCCCAATTTATAAAGTTCAACTCGTTGTTTATTGGAATGTTTTAAAAGTCGTATTTTATCTTTCATATTATATTTTTCAAATATTTCTTTAGCTTCTTCTCTTGAAACATTAATTTTTTCAATTACTAAATCCTCATCAATAATTTCTTTCATCCTATCTTTTATTTTATATATCTCTTCTTCTGTTAATTTACTTTCCTTGTGAATCTCTCCAAATATGCCTTTGCCTAATGAATGTTCAATAGTTATAGTTGCATCTTCAAAAAGATCATATACAGCCTTTATCAATACAAACTGCAGTGTACGTACATAAGTATTCATTCCTATTTTATTTGATATATCTATAACTTCTATATTTCCTTTTTCATTTATCTCATCTCTTAACTCATAAACACTTCCATTAAGTTTTGATAATATAATTGGATATTTGCTTTCAAGTTTATTATCTTTAATAAAATCATAAAATGTTACTTTCTTTTTTACTACTTCCACAATATCATCTCCCAATACTTTATGTTAAAATAAAAAATTTTAACTTAATTAATAATGTATAATTCAACTTTCGCAGATAAAAAATAGCCGCTGCGGGAAATGATATCTTGCTTAGAAACCTTTTACTTTAAAGATAATTAATAGTTAATAATGAATAATTAATAATTAAGGAAATTTTGCCTTAGGGCAAAATAACTAATATATAATTTTAAATTTTTGCTAAAGCAAAAATCAACCTTCATTATTAATTTTTAATTATTAATTATTAATTGATATTAAATGTTTCTTACGCAAGATATCATTTCCCTTCGCTAAGCAGTATTTTTTTACTGCGAAAGTTGAGTGTATAATTAATAATTAAGAATTAAGGAAATTTTGCCTTAAGGCAAAATGACATATTATATTATTTAGATTTTTGTTAAAACAAAAATCAACATTCATCTTTAATTAAATTAAAAACTTTCTGCCTCGCAGAAAGATGTCCTTCATTATTCATTTTTAATTTTTAATTATTAACTCAACTTTCGCAGGAGAAAAAGACCAACTTCTCCTTGATATAACAAGGCAAAGCAGTAATAAAATTGTCTATTATTGAGTCGATAAGCTCCTTAGAAAGAAGAAGTTTTTCAGATAAAACATTTTTTAAAATATCAATAATGATACGCATTACTTCACAAAATTGGATATCTTGAAGTTCATCACAACATTGATAAAAAAATCCACCAATAGTTCGTACATCATTATTTTTACGATTTTCTAAAGCAAGCATGATATATCTAGTAAAAACTATAGACGTATGAGAAACCATGGAATCATAAGAACGTCCTTGAAACTCTTTAACAAGCTTTAAAAAAGATTTATTCATTTTGAAAAAAACTTCTATATCCCAGCGTTTACCGTAAATTCTTATGATTTCATTATCGTCTAAAGATATATCAGTAGAAATCAAAGCAAGCCAGTTTCTTTTTCGATTTCTATCCCTTACAAATACAATTTTTGCTTTTACTTCATTGCCATTTTCATCAGAACCAATACCTACAATTACAGAAGAAAGAATTTTAGCTCTACCGCGTTTCTTTTTTAAACTAGCATAAAGTCCTTTAAGATTTAAAAGCTTACCATTGTAATTGTAGTAAACCCTTGGCATTGCTTTAACCATAGCAATAGTATTAAGTTTAAGTTGTAAAATTTGTATAAGAATTTTGGGATACGTAAACCAGCTATCAAAAAGAACATATGATGCAGGAATTTTATATTTAGCAGCTTGTTTAAGTAAACACATCATAGCTGAAGGTGATTTTAAAATAGCCTCCTTACGGAGTTTAGCACCATTAGTTCTTTTATCAATAGATTCATTTTGAGGGCAAATTCTATTTTTCTCTTTTTCAGAAGAAAGAAGAGTAAATCCAAGAGGCAAAAAAGTATTACCGTCTGACCAACCAAGTGTAAGAAGGCGAAAGCCTTTGACAAATTTTCTTGTAACGTGATCATGAACATTTGCAAGGAGTTCAACAGATTTACTTCTATTTCTACTATACAAAGAATCATCTACTATTAAGACATTTACTCTATCTTTAGATGTAAGCGGAATGATTACATTTCTGATAATTGATGAAGAAAGTATGAGTAAAAATTTTCTCCAATTAAAATTAGGAGAATTAAGGAACCTATAGATGACATCTTTTGAAAAGTTGATATTCTTTTTACTCTCAAAAGTACGAAAAAGATTTTTACCTGTGAAAATAAGAGTAAATATATATTTAAATACTGTAATACAAGAAAAACCTTTTTGCTTTGAAAAATTACATTTTCTAAGAATAGATCCAATTTTGTTATCTTTAAAAAATCTATTTATAGTAAAATTCAGTTGTTTATCTTTGTTATCATTTGGTATAATAGTGTTCATAAGAAACATTCCTTTCTTTGGTGTTATGTTTTTAGCAATTCTATTATACCAAAAGGAATGTTTCTTTGCTTTATGCGTTTATTTTACAGGCTTTCGCCTTATTTTTTATCTGCGAAAGTTGAGTTATTAATTATCCTTTCACTGTCCTCTGTCAACTGTCATCTATCCTCTTACTCTATATATAGAATCCTATAATACTATTATACTTAAATAAAATGAAAATGTATCTAAAATTTATGTTATATTTTTGCAACTTTAGATAAAACTATACTCATAGGAGGGATTATTATGGTGGTATTGATTTTTAGAACTACAATTTTATATATAGCTGCAACAATAATAATTAGACTTATGGGGAAACGTCAAATAGGAGAACTTCAACCCTTTGAACTTGTAATAACAATAATGATATCAGAACTTGCTACCCTTCCTATGCAAGATGTTAGAATGCCTTTATTGCATGGAATAATACCTATGGTAACCTTACTAATATTACAAATTATTGTATCGATAATACAATTAAAAAGTACAACAATACGTAAATTTATTTCTGGTAAGCCTAGCATATTAATATGTAATGGAAAAATAGATATAAATGAACTTAAATATCAAAGACTTAATGTTAATGATTTAATGGAAGAATTAAGATTAAAAGGATATTTTAATTTAAGCGATATAAAATATGCTATTCTTGAAACAAGTGGACAGTTATCAATAATTCCTTGTTCTGAATTAATGCCTACAACTAGAAAAGATTTAAATATACAAGTTAGACAAGATAAAATCCCTATAACTTTAATACTAGATGGGAAATTAAATAAAACAAATTTACAAATTTCTAATAAAAGTATTAGCTGGTTAAACAACCAACTTAAACAAAATAATATATCTTCTATAAATGATATATTTGTAGGCATATTAGATTCTAATGGTGATTTCTATTATCAATTAAATAATAATGGAAGTGATAAAAAATGAAAAACATTATTACATCATTTATAATATTCATAATAATGATAACTGGAATATTTTTTTCTTCAAAACATTTAACTAATGTTTCTAATCAATTGCTAAAACAAACTAACTCATTAGAAACTATTGTTACTAATGAGAAATGGGAAGATGCTTATAAAATGTCAATTTCTCTTTTGAATAAATGGAAAAAAGAACATAGAAAGTTATCCGTTTTTGTGCACCATGAAGAAATCGATGATATAAATAATGAGCTACTTCAATTAACTCAATACGTTAAATGTAAAGATAAAAGTGAATCTTTAGCTAAAATACATGTAATAAAATTTTTTGTTAATAATATAATTGAATTAGAAAAAGTTAATTTACAAAATATATTCTAAAATCATCAATTATTAGCTTTTACTATATTTTATCTTATAATAAAAGAGATTTTATTGAATATTATTCTTATTTTTATACAGTTTACATAAATCCCTTTGTAAAACATTAAAAATAAACTATAATAAGTATGGAAAATATTTTTCTATTGCTTTATAATATATTATGAATGATATTGATGTCCCAGTGGGATATTAAATGTCCCGATTATTTTTTTGAAAGGTGGTATATACATGGCATTAGTAACTACAAAAGAAATGTTTGCAAAAGCTTTCGAAGGTAATTATGCTATAGGAGCTTTTAACATCAACAATCTAGAAATAATTCAAGGTGTTGTAAGAGGATGTAAAGAAAAAAATTCTGCTGTTATCCTTCAAGTTTCAAAAGGAGCACTTAACTATGCTGGAGCAAGCTATTTAAGAAGCATGGTTGAAGCTGCTATTGAAGAAACTGGAGTAGACGTCAGCTCTTCATCTTGATCACGGCCCAGATTTCGAAACTGTTAAAGAAGTTATCGCTGCTGGTTTCACTTCTGTTATGTTTGATGGATCTCATTATGATTTTGAAGAAAACATAGCAAAAACTAAAGAAATAGTTGACTATGCTCATGAAAGAGGAGTAGTTGTAGAAGCAGAACTTGGAAGACTTGCTGGAATAGAAGATGATGTTAAAGTTTCTGCTGATGAAGCTATCTACACTGATCCAAATGAAGCTGTTGAATTTGTTAAGAAAACAGGTGTTGATTCTTTAGCTATAGCTATAGGAACTAGCCATGGAGCTTATAAATTCAAAGGAGAAGCTAAATTAAGATTTGATATACTTCAAGAAATAACTAATAAACTAGAAGAAGCTGGATTCCATAATTTCCCAATAGTTCTTCATGGTGCTTCTGCTGTTGAACCACAATATGTTGAAATGTGTAACCAATATGGTGGAAACATAGCTGGAGCAAAAGGTGTTCCTGCAGAAATGTTAAGAAAAGCATCTTCAATGTCTGTATGTAAAATCAATATGGATACAGACTTAAGATTAGCTATGACAGGTTCTGTAAGAAAAGTATTTGGAGAGAATCCAAAAGAATTCGACCCAAGAAAATATCTTGGACCTGCAAGAGATTCTATTAAAACTTTAGTTGAAAACAAAATTGATAATGTTTTAGGTTCTGAAAACTCTATGAATAAATAATAATTACTTAAAAAATAAGCTGCATAATGCAGCTTATTTTTCTATATAATTACTTACATGTTTAATTACCATATTTATAGTTCCATCGCCATTTCTTTTTATTTCAAATCTAGTATTATCATTATAAGTTTCTTCATTTACATATAAATCTATGTCTTTGTCAATTTTAAGTCTTACTCTTTTTAATTTCTTTTCTACCCATTCCTTATCTATATTAATATTATTTTCAACACCAGACTCTTTTAAATATTGTGTAAAATTTTCTTTAACACCTTGCTGCTGAAATAATTCATGTGAAATATCATTTATATCTATACTTTCTTCATCTTTTAATTTTTTCTTAATAGTACTTCTAACATTTTCTGCTACATCTGCATTTTCACTTAAATTATTTCTTGTCCATTTTTCCGCAGCATTTAAAAAATTCTTAGTCTTATCACGTTCATTATCAATTAGCTCACATCCTAAATAATTGTTTATAAAATAATTTGATCCATATTCTTCATTATCTTTTGATTTTTTCTTCTTATCTAAGACCATTAAATCAAATTTATTATCATCTCTCATTGGTTTTATAAATGCAGCTTTTTGTATTTTTTGACCACTACCTGGAAGTCCAGTAAATTGTGTTATAATATTTATTCCTATTTTTCCTTCTTTATAATCTACATTGTGAACATAGTTTTTTATATAATCCATTTTCATTATACCAAGCATAGGACCATATTCTGTAGAGATACTAACTATTAAGAGATCACAAGACAGTATATTTCCATTTGATCTCATTAGAGTAAACATTTGATTTGATAATTCTTTAGAAATATTAAGTAAATTGTCATTTCCATTTAAATATTCTTGCGATAAATCTTTTACTATATTTCTATTTTCTTTAAATATAGCGTATTTTAATTCTTCATCTCTTAATATTTTTTGTACATGCTTTAATAAAAATTTATATATGTCATCATTCATATCTAGTAAATATTCATTTAATATAGGCTCATCAGCATTATTATCTAAAATATGTATTATTCCTTCGTTAATAGTTATATCATTTATATATTCCAAACTATTTCCCCCTTTTCATCTAAATAATTTATTCCATATAAATTTCTCTACTCTGCAATAAATTATTTAAGTAGTGCTAGAACTTTGGATAAGTTGAACTAACCTTCAGATGGATTATAAACTCCATTTGAAGGTTAGTTTTACTGCATTCTATTACTCACCTAATTATGATATCACACAACATATAAAAGTACAAAGTAAGAATAACTTTGTACTTTTTAAACTTCTTAAGGTGGATTTTTTTACTACAAAATATTATTTTAAATTAGTAAAATTATTTTAATTGTCCCATCATTTGATTTGATTTATCTTTAGCCATTTGTACATCTTGATCAGCCGCATCTTTAGTTTGATACCATCCTTTTTGTTTCATTGCATCAAAAACTTTATACTGAACATCTTGAGTATGATTTAAATTATCAATTAATACATTTCTTAAATTTTGACAAGATGATTCAGTTATTCCTGTACTATATGCAGAAATAACTTGTTTTTCTGTTGCAAGTAAATCTTGCATCAATTCTTGTTCTGAAAAAGATCTTTGATGTTCCATCATAATCCCTCCGTTTATATTTTTATTTTTTATTAAAAAATACAGATTTTAAATACGTTATAATGTACTCATTTATGATTAATTATTTTACTGATGAGAATCAAGATAATTTTTTAGAGCTGTAAAGTTGTTCTTATGAATACATGCTCCATCTTGACATACTGATTTTAATTGAGCATCTGTACAATATTGAGCATACTGATCACATTTTTTGTTCATTAATGCTTCATAAGCTAATTGATCTTCTAAAGTTTTTAGATTTTTAGTATCTAATTGTTTTTCTCCTGTATTCATACTATTTCCCTCCATTTTTTATATTTGATTTCTCGATATTTATTTTACCCTATTGAAATTGAATTATTTATAAATCTACTTGTAAATATAACACTTCAATTCCACCTATTGTTTTCTCATAAATACGTTTTTAATCATTATTTAAAATAACTTTAAGTTTTGCTAATTGTGCATTATACATAAATTTGTACATAAATTTTTAATTTTTAATTATCATTAAATATTATCACAATTGATATATCTTATGATATAATCACAATTAATGAGGAGTGATTGTATGAAAGAAATGGAAGTTAGAATAATAGATATTGATATAAATAACATAAGAGAAAAATTGAAGTTAATAAATGCTGAAAAAGTAAAAGAAGAAAATCAAATAAATAATATATATGACTTTCCTAACAGACAGTTACTAAATGAAAAAGGATATGCTAGAATAAGAATTGTTAAAGATAATATGAGAAATAAAACTATATACTATATGACTGTAAAAAAATTATTGAGTCAAGAAAAATATAAAATAATGGATGAATGTGAAATTGAAATTAGCGATGCTCTTCAAGGTAAAAAAATTTTTGAAAATTTAGGTTTACAGTTAGTACAATCTATAAAAAAATATAGGGAAAGTTATAAATATAAAGATACATTAATTGAAATAGATATAAATGACAAAAGTTTTTGTGATTTCCCATATATTGAAATTGAAACTTGTAAAGAAAATGAGTTAAAAGAGGTAGTTAATCTTCTTGGATATACACTCCAAGATACAACTTCAAAAACTATCTATGAAATAATGGAAAATAAAGGAGCTATTAAAGGATTATAATGTTTGGATATGTTAAACCCTGTATAATGGAATTAAAAGTTAAAGATTATGAAAAATTTAAAGCTTATTATTGTGGACTTTGTAAATCAATAAAAAACAATTTTGGTGAAATACCAAGATTATCTTTAAATTATGATATGACTTTTTTAGGTATATTAATAGATTCACTAAATGAAAACAAAAGAAATTTCAAAAAAGAATTTTGCATAATTCATCCTGTAAAAAAAAGATTAATATTACAAGATAATTCTGCACTTAAATATGCAGCATTTTGTAACATTATTTTATCTTATTACAAACTTGTAGATGACTTTAATGATGATAAAAATATTTTTAGTAAATATCTTTCTTCAATATTAAAAAAATATTTTAAAAGAATTCCTGAAAATCTTAAATGTAAAGAAACTTTCATACAAGATAAATTAAAAGAATTATATTACATTGAAAATAATCCACATAATAAAACTCTTGATGAATTTTGTCATCCTTTTTCAGATTTAACAGGTTTTATTATTAGTGAATATTTTGAAGAAGTCTCCTTTAAAGATGATTTATATTGGTTAGGTTATAATTTAGGAAAATGGATATACTTAATTGATGCATTTGACGATTTAGAAAATGATATGTGTAAAAATAAATTTAATCCAATAAATTCCGCATTAAATAATAACAATATGATTTTTGAAAAATTCTCTAAAGATATAGAAAAAAGAATAGATTTTACTTTAGTTAGATGTGCACAACAATGTTCACAGCATTTAAATAATCTACCACTTAATAAAAACAAAGAATTACTTCATAACATACTTAATTACGGTTTAATGGAAAAGATGGATACAGTTTTTAAAAGGAGTGACTTTAAAGATGACAAATCCCTATGAAGTTTTAGGTATTAATCAAAACGCAACTGTTGATGAAATAAAAAAGGCTTATAGACAACTAGCAAAAAAATATCACCCTGATCAATATGGTAATAACCCACTTAGAGATCTTGCAGAAGAAAGAATGCGTGAAATAAACGAAGCCTATGATTATCTTATGAAAAATCATAATAATAATTCTTCTAACAATTATAATACAGCTAATAATACAAATTACAATTCAAACAACATAACTTATCAAACCATAAGATTAGACATACAGAACAATAACTTAAGAGATGCTGAATCTAAACTAAATCAAATAGGAACAAGAGATGCTGAATGGAATTTTTTAATGGGAGTATTACATTTAAGAAAAGGTTGGTATGATTCCGCTATGCAATACATAAGTACTGCTTATAATCTAGAACCAAATAATCCCGAATATAGAGAAACCTTCAATAGATTAAATCAAACGAATACTTCTTATAGACAAGGTTACAGAAATACACATCGTTCTGACTCTGATATGTGTGACGTTTGTATAAAACTTTACTGTGCTGATTCATTATGCGAATGCTGTTGTGGTGGAGACATAATTTCTTGTTGTTAGGAGATGAATATAATTGAGAAAATCGTCATCATTAGCTAAAGGCGGACTATACACCGCTTTAAGTATTCTCTTTATATATTTGAGTAATATTATTATTACTAATAAACTTTTTTTATTAGGAGCTTCTTCTTTAATTATACCTATAGCTATAATTACTATAGGTATAAAGTACTCCATTTTAGTATATACTTCTGTTAGCATTATAAGTTTAATGTTATTAGGTCCCCGAGTTATAGTAATATCCTATATTGTATTTTGGGGATTATATGGTTTCATTAAACTATACATTGAAAAATTGAGAAAATTACCTATTGAATTACTACTTAAATTAATATTTTTTAATTTATGTGTTATTTTAGTATACTATTTGTATACATCATTTTTTATTCAAAATTTTAATTTAAAATACTCAAAATACTTAGTATTATTAGCTATGCAGGTAATATTTTTAATTTATGACTACGTACTAACTATTTTTATATCTTATTTTAATAATCGATTTAAAAATAAAGGCATATATAACTAACTCAACTTTCAGAGTAAAAAATAAGATATTTCTCTTGACAAGTATATATTTTAAGTTATAATTATTTATTAACCGTACTATTTTAGTAAATTTAAAATTATATATTATAAATCTTTGAAAAGGAGTAGTAATATTATACACATTTTAAGAGAACTGTTGGATGGTGCAAAACAGTAATGTTATAATATGAACTTGCCTTGGAGCTTACCTGTTAAAAACAGGTACGGTAATAACCGTTATATTTCAAGTGAGGCTTAATGCCTAACAAGAGTGGTACCGCGGAATTTATCTTTCGTCTCTTAACGAGATGAAGGATTTTTTTATTTTATATATCATTTTAATAAGGGAGGTAAAAAAATGAGCAATTACGGAACAAAAATAGATGAAAAATGGCAAAAGAGATGGGAAGAAACTGGCCTTTATAATTTTAATGAAAACAGTGATAAACCTAAATTATATACACTAGAAATGTTCTCTTATCCTTCTGGAAGTAAACTTCATGCAGGTCACTGGTTTAACTATGGTCCTGTTGATTCATGGGCAAGAATAAAAAGAATGCAAGGATATAATGTATTTCAACCAATGGGTTTTGATGCCTTTGGACTTCCTGCAGAAAACTATGCAATAAAAACAGGAATTCACCCAAAAGATTCTACTGAAAAAAATATTAAAACTATGGAAAAACAATTAAAAGCTATGGGAGCAATGTTTAACTGGGATCATGAAGTTATAACTTGTCTTCCTGATTATTACAAATGGACTCAATGGGTTTTCTTAAAATTATATGAAAAAGGGTTAGCTTATAGAAAAAAAGCTCCTGTAAACTGGTGTCCTAGTTGTAATACTGTTTTAGCTAATGAACAAGTTATTGATGGATGTTGCGAAAGATGTGACAGCGAAGTAATAAAAAAAGACTTAACTCAATGGTTCTTTAAAATTACAGATTATGCTGAAGAACTTCTAGATAAACTTGATGAATTAGATTGGCCTGAAAAAACTAAATCTATGCAAAAACATTGGATTGGAAAATCAACTGGAGCAGAAGTAAATTTTAAAGTTGAAAATTCTAATTTATCTTTTGATGTATTTACAACAAGAGTAGATACATTATTTGGAGTTACTTATGTTGTGTTAGCCCCTGAAAACAAACTTGTAGATAAAATAGTTACTGAAGAGTACAAATCTGAAGTAGAAAAGTATAGAGAAACTTCTAATAAATGCTCTGAAATAGAACGTCAATCTATAACAAGAGAAAAAACAGGAGTATTTACTGGTGCTTATGCTATAAATCCTGTAAACGGCAAAAAAGTTCCTGTTTGGGTTGGTGATTATGTTCTTAACTCATATGGTACAGGTGCTGTTATGGCTGTACCTGCTCATGATGAAAGAGACTTTGCTTTTGCAACTAAATATAATCTACAAATAATAAAAGTAATTGAAGGCGGCGATGGTACTTTACCTTATACTGAATACGGAACATTAGTTAATAGTGATGAATTCGATGGATTAAAAACAAAAGAAGCTAAAACAGCTATAGTTGAAAAACTTGAAAGCATTAAATGTGGTTCTGGAAAAATAAACTACAGACTTCGTGACTGGCTTGTATCAAGACAAAGATACTGGGGTGCACCAATACCTATAGTTTACTGTGAAAAATGTGGAACTGTTACTGTTCCCGAAGATCAACTTCCTGTAGACCTTCCTTATGATGTTGAATTTGCACCAGATGGTAAATCACCACTTGCTAAATGTGAAGACTTTATAAATACTACATGTCCAATATGTGGAGGTCCAGCAAAACGTGAAGCAGATACTCTAGATACTTTTGTATGCTCTTCATGGTATTATTTAAGATATGCAGACAACAATAATAAAAACAAAGCATTTGATACTGATATAGTAAATAAAATGCTTCCAGTAGATATGTATGTTGGGGGTCCTGAACATGCATGTATGCATCTTCTATATGCAAGATTTATATCAAAAGCACTTAGAGATATGGGATATGTTAACTTCGATGAACCATTTAAATCATTAAGACATCAAGGATTAATTCTTGGACCTGATGGACAAAAAATGAGTAAATCTAAGGGTAATACAATTTCACCAGATGAATATATTGAAGAATATGGTTCTGATGTATTTAGAATGTACTTGATGTTCGGATTTGCTTACTCTGAAGGTGGGGCTTGGAGTGACGATGGAATAAAAGCAGTTTCTAAATTTATTGAAAGAATTGAAAGAACTCTTGAAACATCTAGAACTAGAATTAATAATTCCTCTGAAACTAAAACTTCAATAGACAAAGCTGAAAAAGAATTAAATTATGCAACACATTATGCTATTAAACATATATCAACTGATGCAGACAAATTCCAATTTAATACATCTATTGCTAGACTTATGGAACTTAATACTGCTTTATCAAAATACCTTAATGAGAAAACAATTAATGATAAATTTTTAAATGAAATAATTAAAGACTTTATTAAATTGATTGCACCATTTGCACCTCATTTTGCAGAAGAAGAATGGTCACTAATAGGCATGGATTATTCTATATTTGATCAAACTTGGCCTAAATTTGATGAAAAAGCATTAATTAAAGATGAAGTTGAAATAGCAGTACAAATAAATGGAAAAATAAAATCTAAAATTAATATAGCATCTAATTTAGATCAAGATGGTATTAAAGAAGCTGCATTAAGTGATGATAAAATTAAAAAATCACTTGAAGGCAAAGATGTGAAAAAAGTCATCGTTGTAAAAGGAAGACTTGTTAACATCGTTGCAAGATAAAACAGCATATATTATATCATTTTCCGTAGCGATTGTTTTCCACTGCAAAAATTGAATTATATGCTAAAAAAACAGATGATTACAACTCATCTGCTTTTTTTATTTATACATATTTATTGTTCTTTCTGTTAAATTTAAAAGCTCATTTAATTCATATATTTCGCCTTTTTCAATTAACTTATCTAATTGTTTTCTAAAACTATTAGCTTCATTTATTTTTCCTATAGCAGTTAATGCTAATATGTTATTCATTACATCTGAAACAATACTAGATTTAACTTCGAAAAGCTTTTGAGCATCCTTTATTTCTTCTTTAATTAATGACATTTCTTCATCCAATTTAAATGCTGCATCTGCTGCACTTTTAAGTTTTTCTTTTATATTCTGTGGTATATCATGTTTATATTTATAATTTAACGAATGTTCAATAGTAGCCCAAAAATTCATAGCTAAAGTCCTTATTTGCAATTCAGCTAAAATAACTTTCTGTCCTTCTGCCATGTTAACAAAATATTTTATAATTACATGATGACTTCTGTATCCACTTTTCTTAACATTTGTAACATAATCTTTTTCATATATAATTTGCATGTCTTTTCTTTGTCTTATAAGCTCAACAACTTTTTCTATATCATCTACAAATTGACACATTATTCTTATTCCAGATATATCTTCTATCTCATATCCTATTCTTTCTAGAGGAATATTAAATTTATTAGCTTTTTCTAGTATACTAGATATTTCCTTTACTCTCCCTGTTACAAATTCGATAGGAGAATATTCATTTTTCTTTCGATACTCTCTTCTTATACTTCTTAATTTTACTTTTAATTCTTCTACTGCCTGATGATAAGGTATTAAAAATTCATTCCATACTATAACAGCCATATCACATATTCATCCTTTTCTATGATTTGTATTTCATAATATAAATAAACAAAATTTTATAAATTGACAAAACAATAATAAATAACCTTCATAAAAACATATATTATTCGATAATATAACTATGAATAATGTTAATAGTATTATTGATATTATAATACTATTAATATTATTTATCAATTGGATTATATGAAAATATTATATAATTAATAAATATGTGTTATAATTATTTTATAAATTTTAACAAATTGAGGTGAATACGTGGATAACAAAATATTCTCTGGACTAGAAAAATTTGGTTTTAATAATATAAATAACATAAATTTATATGATGATATAACAGATAAAGAAACCTCAAAAAGGAAGAAAAAAATCCAGTCTTAAAATTATTATATGATAAAGAAGTAACTTGCCCAGTATGTAATACCACTTTTAAAGTAAAAGCAGTTAAAACTTCTGCATATAAAATGGATTCTAAAGATAGTGATTTTTTTATTAGATATGTATTGATAAATCCTTATTTCTATGATGTATGGCTTTGCAATAACTGTGGTTATGCATCTATGAAATCTGATTTTTATAAAACTAAAGGTTCTAAAATACAATTAGTAAAACAGCATATCACCCCTAAGTGGCACTCTAGAACTTATCCTGATGTCTATACTATTAATATAGCAATAGAACGTTACAAATTATCTTTATTAAATTTTTACATCACACAAGCAAAATCAAGTAAAAAAGCTATGAATTGTTTAAAACTAGCTTGGATGTACAGACTTAAAGAAGATACTAAAAATGAGATACTTTTTTTAGCAGAAGCTTTAAAGGGTTTTGATGATGCATTTTATAAAGAATCTTTTCCTATTTACGGTATGGAAAGATATACTATAATGTACTTAATAGGAGAATTAAATAGAAGAACAGGAAATAATGAAGAAGCATTATTATGGTTTAGTAAAGTAATAACTAAACCTGGAGTAAGAAGTAAAATAAAAGAATTGGCTAGAGATCAAAGAGATATTATTAAAATGAAAGAAATTAAAGAGAATAAACAAAAAGAAAACAAACAAAAAGAAAGTAACTCTAATGATGATAAAAAAAGAAATTTTTTTCATAAATTTTTTAAATAAAATATTGTACTAAGGGGGAAATTTTATGTTTGGCTTCACAAAAAAAGTAATAATAACAATACTACTAGCAGCAACTTAACAAATGAAAATTTTGATAATAATGTCACAATATCAAAAGAAGCCTTGAAAAAGTCTCATAATGACTTTAATAATTCTGTATCTAAAATAAATACGTCTTCTAATGAACTATTATCAAGTTCTTCAGAAATCAGCTGTTCTATTTCAGAACTATCTTCACATAATGATACACAGTCAAAAGATATAAATGTGGCTTTAGGAATGTTAAAGAATTTTAATAATGATATGGAAACTTTAGCTTATCAAATTAATGATGTACATACTAAAGTCTTAGATACAAAATCAGTTGCAGATAATGGTTTAGGAAATTTAAATTCTTTAGATTCATCTTCTGATGATCTTAAAAGTGCTTTTAAAAGTTCTTCTTCAATAGTAAATGATTTAGTATCAAAAATCGAATCTGTAAATGTTATAACTGACTCTATAAGTCAAATAGCAAGTCAAACAAATCTTTTGGCTCTTAATGCTGCAATAGAAGCTGCAAGAGCTGGAGAAGCTGGAAAAGGATTTTCAGTAGTTGCTGATGAAGTACGAAAATTAGCAGAAAATTCTAAAGAGGCTGTAGAAAATATAACAAAAATATTAGAAGAAATTAAAGTTGATATATTGAATACGTCTTCTGCTGTTTCGAGTGGTCAAAACGCTTTAAATTTACAAACTGAAACTATTAGTAATACAAAGAATTCATTTTTAAAAATGCATTCTTCTATAGACGAAACATTAGATGAAATAAATAATAGCGTATCTACGTTAACATCTTCTTATGATAAAAAGAATTCATTAATTACAAATATGGAATCATTGACAGCTTCTGCACAAGAAACCCAAGCATTATCTCAAGAAATTGTTTCATCAGTAGAAAATCAAAATATTACTATAAACAATATAAATGAAAATGTACAAGATTTAGCATCCTTTGGCGATAATATAAAAAAGCATATATAAATAATAAGTTGAGAACTTAAGTTCTCAACTTATTATTTATCTAAAATTTTTATTGGATCAAAATTTAAATAGTCTGCTGAAGTAACTATATATTTTATACCATCTATATTGCCTTCAAACAATCTTTTTAGTGATGGACCATGTAAATGTCCATATATAACTTTTTCTACCTTATATTCTTTAAAAATTTTAATCATTTCCGTTTCCTCAAATTTTTCATTTGTAGGAGGATAATGAATCATCACAATTATCTTTTTAAAATTATCTTTTACAGCACTTTCTAGCGAAAGTCTCAATCGTATTAGTTCTCTATTATATACCTTTTTATCATGTTGTGAAGAATTTTCACTTGTAGGAATTATCCAACCCCGAGTTCCACAAATTGCATATTCTTTATAAGAAAAATAATTATTTTGTATAAAATCCATATCATCATAAAGATTATTTAATTTTTTTATTCCTGTCCACCAATAATCATGATTACCTTTAACAAAAACTTTTCTACCTGGTAAATTATGAATCCATTCTAATTCTTTCATACTTTCTTCCATTTTTATAGCCCAAGATACATCTCCTGCTATCAAAACTGTATCATTTTCATTTATTTTTTCTTTCCAGTTAGTTCTTATTTTTTCATCATGTTTACTCCACTTCTCTCCAAAGATATCCATTGGTTTATCTCCACTTAATGCTAAATGTAAATCTGACAAAGCATATAACGCCATATTTAGTAACTCCTTTTATTTCGATTATTCCTTTATAGATGAATCTATGTCCATTACATAAGCTATTACTTTAGCAACTGTATCATATAACTCATATGGAATGTCATCACCTACATTAACATTTGTCAATAAATTTGCCAATTCCTCATTATATACTACAGGTACATTACTTTCATTGGCTTTTTCTAATATCCTATCTGCAATTTCTCCCATTCCAGCTGCAGTAACAACAGGTACATCATATCCCATTTCATATTTTAAGGCTGCTGCTTTTTTTCTTTTATTCATGCTAATTTCTCCATTCAAAAATATTTTACACTCTAATATTGATTTTACTTAACTCATTATCTTGAAAAAATTCTCTGCAATTTGACAAGTTAAATTCTTCCTCTTTCTTATCTACCTTTACATAAATATTATAATTACTATCTTCTAACATTTCCACTAATTTAGACTTGTTTGTTTCAATCAAGTTCATCCAATTTTCTGCACATTTTATATCTATATCCATAATATTATTATTAACTTTTATATAAGCATCTATAACTCCCATATTTACAGTTTTTACAGATGTAGCTATTTTTACATGCTTAGAATCAATTTTTTTCCCTTTTTTACGATCATCTTTTACTATCAATTTACATTGATACTCATATTTATCAACATCCACAGGTAAATCCATATAATAATACTGATTAGATACTGAATTAAAAACTTTAAAATCATTCATATGTTTTTGTAATAGCTTCACAACCTCATTATAATTTTGCGATTGTCCTTTATTTGTATCCCCTAATAAATTTTTTATTATTTCTTTTAGTTCATGTGTTTTTAATGACATTTGATCTTTTACCATATCTTGTGAATGTTTTAATTTTACATCTTTGCCTTCTATTATTGCTTTCATAGAATCTTTTTTTAATGTAACTTCTTTTTCTACACTATTTTTTTCATTTTTACTATTTATTGAATCTTCATTTTCTTTTTTTGTATTAACATCATTTTTATTTACCTCTTTGTTTTGAGATAACTCCGACTCTTTGTTCAATATATCTTTATTAACTAATTGTGCTTCATCTTGTTTACTTACATCATTAATTTCATTTTTTGATAATATATCTCTTTGTATATTTTCTAATTTATTATTTGATTTAACATTAGCATTGTTATTTTCAATTTCTTTATCTATAACATTTTTGTTTTGGTGATTCTCACTTGTGTTATAGTTATTATCTTTATTTAATATATTATCTTTATTTAATATATTATCTTTATCTAACATATCATTCGATATTGTTTTATCCATATCATTTATATTATTACTCAGTTCTTTTATTTCATTATATACAACAGAATCTTCTTTAAATACTCTAACAAAACTTTTTATATTATTCTCTGTTAATTCTATGTTATTTTCATGCAAAAATAATATATCATCTACTTTTAACTTAGCAAGCTCATTGAAAAATCCTTTTAGTACCTTTGATATATTTTGTCCCTCTGTTGAATTTTGATCTATACCTTTACTATTTAGATATTTTGAAATAAATTTATCTTGACCCTCTTGTGTTTCTACTTTATTTTTTAAATCTATACTAGTTTTCATTTTAACTATATTTTCTTTTGTCAATGGTATATCGTGTTTTATCATTTTATCTAAAATAGCATAATCTTCTTTTGAAACATTAATATTTTCACTTTTTAAAAGATCTTCTATATTTATATCACTTTCTTGCACATCAACACTATTATTTACAAGTTTTATCTTTAGTTTTCCATCTTTAAATCCCTCAATTTCAAACTTCACTAATCCATCTGGTAAAAATTCTAAAGGTGCTTCTAATTCCGCAGGAAATTGCCATCCATCTAAAAGTTTAAGCAATACCTCACTATTATTTTCATTCACTCTTAAAATTCTAGCCAAAATTTTTTGTCCTACCTCAAAAGTCAACTTTCCATAATGTTTTTTTGTATTTATATTATATAACGAATTAATATTATGTATTCCTGCCATAATGTCCCCCCTTTTTACAATTAACAATTTTTTTGAAAAGCTCAAAATATATCATCTTAAACTTTCTATAACTTCAGAAAGATACTATTCATTGTTATTTAATATAATTATCGTATATTATATATACTATCTAAATACTTACATAAAATTAGCATGCAAAATACTTAAATATTTTGCATGCTAATCATTAACTATTCAATTTCTATTTTATAATATTTCTTTTTACCTCTTCTTACTAAAGCAATTCCATCTTCAAAAATCTCTCTTCTAATTTTGAACTTACGTCTTCTATTTTTTCATCATTTATTCTTATTCCACCTTGTTTTATTAATCTTCTACCTTCTGATTTTGATGGAACTATTTTACCTTCTGCTAAAATATCTAATAATGATGAGTCAATTTTCTCTCTTGAAATTTTTACAGTAGGAACATTATCTAATTTGTTTCCACCACCAAATAAAGCTTCAGCAGCTTCTTGAGCCTTTCTTGCCTCTTTTTCTCCATGAACAAGTTTTGTAACTTCATAAGCTAAAACTTTTTTAGCTTCATTTATTTGAGCATCTTTAAATGCTGAAAGTCTTCTTACCTCATCCATAGGTAAAAATGTTAAAAGAGATAAACATTTTTCAACATCAGCATCATTTACATTTCTCCAGTATTGATAAAAATCATATGGAGATGTTTTTTCTGGATCAAGCCATAAAGCTCCTTTGGCTGTTTTTCCCATCTTTTTACCTTCACTATTAGTTAAAAGTGTACATGTCATAGCATATGCTTGTTTTGATTCTTTTCTTCTAATTAGATCAATACCTGCTAACATATTTGACCATTGATCATCTCCGCCTAATTGCATAGTACATCCATATTTTCTATTAAGCTCTAAAAAATCATATCCTTGCATTAACATATAATTAAATTCTAAAAAAGATAATCCTTTTTCTAATCTTTGCTTAAAACACTCTGCAGTTAACATTTTATTAACTGAAAAACATGAACCTACTTCTCTTAAAAATTCTATATAGTTTAAATTTGTAAGCCAATCAGCGTTATTAACTAAAATAGCTTTATCTTCACTAAAATCAATAAATCTTGAAAGTTGTTTCTTTATGCTCTCTACATTATGATTAATTTGTTCATTTGTAAGCATCTTTCTCATATCAGTCCTACCGGAAGGATCACCTACCATGGCAGTACCTCCACCTACTAATGCTACAGGTCTATGTCCTGCCTTTTGCATATGTGACATGAACATCAATGCTATAAAATGTCCTACATGCAAACTATCTGCTGTTGGATCAAATCCTATGTAAAAAGTTACTTTTTCCTTTGATAGTAATTCTTTTATTTCATCATGAGTTGTTTGTTTTATATAACCACGTTCTACTAGTGCATCATATACATTAGTCATGTGAGTACCTCCTTAGTGTAAAATTTAAAAATAAAATCCCCTTTTTAGGGGGAAATCTTTCACTCTCACTACAAATAATTAAACATCATGTAAACTAAACCATGTATTTTTTATTATATCATCTTAAATATTTTTTAACAACTCAGAATAATAATATTTGACCCCCAGACAAAATATTTTATCTGGAGGTCAACTCTTATTTATATCATAGCCACTTAAATAACTTTATTTTCAAACTAATACTTTATGCAATGTATTTTTTTACAAACTCTGGTACGTTTCTTTTATTTGTACTTACATTAACATAAAAATCAACATCATACTTCTTTGATAATTTTTCTAAATTATAAAACAAATGCGCAGCATTCTGAAGACTTTCCTTGGCAATGTTAACAAGCCCGTCTATAAAGACTGTGTCAATGTCATAATCTTCAGATAAAACTCCGCATAAAAAACCATAGAAACTATTATAATTTTGTATTTCAAATTCGCAGGTAGAAATAAACCTAATTTTATTCCTTAATTGTAAACATACTCTGGAGTCGTCATCAATATATACTAAATTTCCTTTATTATTAACAGCTTTTTCATTAGCTAATCTTATTAAATCTTTTGTTTTCCCTGAACCCTTTTCACCACAAAAAACATATATCACATTAATCAACCCCTTACCTTATTATTTAGGTATCATTTACCTTAATTATATAATATTCAGAATATTTTTGCAATATTAGTGTTTCTTTATTATTTTATTAATCCCAGGGTATATTACTTTAAAAATGTTTTGTGATGTAGAGTTTACAAAAATAACCTTACCGTATTTTTTAAAAGCTTTCTTCATTTTTTTAAATCCTTTTCCAGTATTACTAAATCTTTTTTTATCATCTAATGCCATTAATTTCTCATATATCCACATGTTTCTCTTTATATAATTATGATAATTTATATCCTTACCCTTAACTAAAATACCAGGACTTGAAATGATAATACTACTATGATTAATAACTATTTCTATTTCTTTACAACATATTGTATAATCTCTATATACAACCGCATTTTTTATTCCTTCACAAATAGCATCAATAGGATATTGTTTTGGAAGAATTTCATAAAGTTTTTTTTCACTCTCATCTATCATAGAGAGTAAATCCCCTTTAACTACTGTTATTTTATCATAATTTTTATTTACTTTATTTATTATTCGAATTATATTTTGAGGAACAAACAAATTATTTCTATTTGAAAAAACAAGTATCCCTCCTAATGTACAACTATATTCATTTGTTTCTCTATCCTTATTTATTATAGATGCATTTTCCATCAACATTAATCTGTTATCATCATTGACCTCTATGCCCTGTGAAAAAAAATATTTATCTACTATTTCCTTATTTAAACAATTTTCAGCACTTTTAATTACTGAACAAAGTTCAGCACTTAATGCCATACTATTCTGAAAATCAGAAATAAGTTCTTGTTTTCTCATAGTATCTGTAGTAGAACCTCTTCTTATATAAAACGCACCTGTTTCTCTAAATTGATAAGGTTTTTGAAGTGAATCATATATGTTAATAACTGCTAATATTTTTTCATAAATATTAATAAACTCTACTGATATAGGTATAGGCGGTTCACATCTAGAACTAACTATTTGTTGTACTCTTTCCTCTTCTATTTCCTTTGGATCAATTCCAATTATATTTTTCGTTTTGTCTTCTACTCCTATTATTAAATATCCTCTACCACCCTTTGAGTTAGCAATGGCACACACATCTTTTGCTAATTCTTTTTTTCCACCTTCAGAATATAAGTCAATATATTGTTTAAAATCTAATTTTGTACCTTCTTCTCTTTTTATTAGATTTTTCAACTTTTTCACATCCATAATCCCCAACTCCATATCACTCTATAATACTATAATATACGTCAAAATTTTAAATGATATTATAAATATTTAAAACTTTATTTTTAAAATGATTTGTTCGATGATTATTTTTGTTATGCACTAACAATCTTATTTTTTCCAGTTTGTTTAGCCTTATATAACATCTTATCTGCTACACCTATTAATTTTTCTAAATTGGTTCCATTATAAGGGCAATAACTTATTCCAAAACTTGCAGTTACTTTTTGAGAATATCCATTATATTTAATTGGGTTACAACTTATTTGATGTCTTATATCATTCAATTTATCACATACACATGACTTACTTTTATAATTATCTATATATACTAACAATTCTTCTCCACCATATCTTGCAACAATATTGTTTTCACCTATATTATTTGTTATTATATCTACAATTTTTATTAATACTTTATCTCCAAATAAATGTCCATAAGTATCATTTATTTTTTTAAAATCATCTATATCTATCATTACTATTGCAAAGCTATCACCTTGTCTTATATTACAAATCTTTTCATTAACTACCTCATAAAAGTATCTTCTATTATATATACCTAATAAAGAATCTTTTAATGAACTTTCCCTTACCTTCTGATATAATAAATTATTTTCTAAAGCTATTGCAATTTGATTTGAAATACTAGAAATAAATTTTATCTGATCAAAATCAAAAAAATTATAGAGCTCATGTTCCATAAGAATAAATCCTCTATTTTTCATATAAATATTTATAGGGACACCTATGATTGAATGTATATTTTTAAAAATTTCGTCTTTACAATTCATAATAAAATACCCTTTATCATAGTATTTATTTATCTTATTATTCCTCTCTTCATTATCTTTCACATTTGATGCTTTTAATACTAACTTATCATCTTCACTTAAATAAATAGAAGAATATGTAACTCCAATTACACCAATAATCATATCATTAATCATTGATATGAAGTCATTATTACTTATATTAGAATTTATATATCTACCTACTTCTAATACATTAGAAATTACATCTAATCTTTTTTCTAGTTCTTCTTTTTTATTAGTTAAAACTTTTATGGTATTTTCAGCAAGTCGTTGATAAGATTGGAATTCTTGCAATACTTTTTTATGATTTGAATTTATTTGATTATATTTTTCTAATATTTTACTATAATCTTCCATAATCCCTTTCCTTACTTTACTTATATTTATATATAACATATTAAAACAGAAATTATATATTATTAAGTTTAAGAATTTATATTATTCCTCATATCATTTTAATTTGAATTGTATATTTTTTATAAAAATTCTTTAATTAATAATAAATTATACCACAACCTAAATTTTATTTAAATGAAAAAACCCAATCATCAAAAATAATAATTGATGACTGGCTTTTAATGACAATTACTTATTGCTTTGAAATATCTGATAAAACCAAACCTTTATTATGTTCTAAAGCCCAACTAATAGACCATTCACTTTGAAATAATAATAAACTTCTATCTTTTAAATCTTTAACTATTTTTGTATCACTAGTTAAACTTAAACTAGAATCTTCTCCTGGACATTCTTCTATCCATCTTATGTTTTTGTATGGGAGTCTTTCTAATTTAATATCTACATTATATTCATTTTTTAATCTATATTCCAACACTTCAAATTGAAGTACTCCTACTACACCTACTATTAACTCTTCAATACCTATATTTAATTCTTTAAAAACCTGTATAGCACCTTCTTGTGAAATTTGAGTAATACCCTTTATGAATTGTTTTCTTTTCATTGTATCTACTGTTCTTACTCTAGCAAAATGTTCAGGTGCAAACGTTGGTATTCCTTCAAATTCAAATTTATTAGAACATTCACATAAAGTATCACCAATTCTAAAAATTCCTGGATCAAATACTCCTATTATATCTCCAGCATATGCTTCTTGAACAATTTCTCTCTCTTGAGCTAAAAATTGCTGTGGTTGAGCTAATCTTATTTTATTTCCACCTTGTACATGGAAAACTTCCATTCCTTTAGTAAATTTACCAGAGCAAATTCTCATAAAAGCAATTCTATCTCTATGAGCTTTATTCATATTAGCTTGTATTTTAAAAACAAATGCTGAGAATTTATCATCAAAAACATCAACCTTACCTTCATTTGATTGTCTGGCTAAAGGTACTGTTGTAGTTTTCAAGAAGTTTTCTAAAAATGGTTCAACACCAAAATTAGTTAAAGCACTTCCAAAAAACAATGGTGTCAATTCTCCTTTTTTAACTTTATCTAAATCAAATTCTTCACCAGCCATATCTAAAAGCTCTATTTCCTCAAGTAACTTTTCATATAAATCTTCACCAATAACTTCCTTTGCCCTATCATCATTTACATCTATTTTTGTAACCTCTACTTCACTTTGTCCGTGATTACCACCCTTGAATATTTCAATAATCTTTTTTTCTCTGTCATATATTCCTTTAAAATGCATTCCACATCCTATAGGCCAATTCATCGGATAAGATTTTATTCCAAGTTCATTTTCTATATCTTCCATAAGTTCAAATGGGTCTTTAGTTTCTCTATCCATTTTATTTATAAATGTAAAAATAGGAATTTCTCTAATACTACACACATGAAATAATTTTCTTGTTTGTGCTTCCACACCCTTAGCTCCATCTATAACCATTACTGCATTATCCGCTGCCATTAATGTTCTATATGTATCTTCACTAAAGTCTTGGTGTCCTGGAGTATCTAATATGTTTATACAATATCCATCATAATTAAATTGCATTACAGAAGATGTTACTGAAATTCCTCTTTTCTTCTCTATTTCCATCCAGTCAGATACTGCATGTTTAGAGGTTTTTCTAGCCTTAACAGATCCTGCCATTCTTATTGCTCCACCGTATAAAAGTAACTTTTCTGTTAACGTAGTCTTACCTGCATCTGGGTGAGATATTATAGCAAAAGTTCTTCTTCTTTCAATTTGTTTCTTAAAATCAGACACTACTCTCTCCTCTTTCTTTATATTTAAATTTTATTTTCTTCATATTATATAACCACTTTATTCTATTCTAAAGTTTTTCACTCTAAAAAAGTCAACTAATAAAAGTATACCATTTAAAAAGGTCTGCGTAAACCACAGACCTTTAAGCTTCTTTTTTAGTTTGTTCACATTTTTCTGTCAACTCTAATGCATCTAAAATTTGTTTAGCTCTTTCTTTAGTAGAACCATTCACTATTGTGTAAACTGCATTTTCATAATCTAAAAAATTCTTAATAGCTTCATCAACTAACCTTGCAGTATCTTCATCTTGCCACCTAACTCCATCTTTTGAATATCCAAATTCTCTTGGTACATAAAAAATATAATCATACTTTGGCAAATCCATCAATGCAAAATTATATAAATCCTTTAATATAGCTATTTCTTTCTTCGTTCTTTTCTTATTTCCTAACATAAATCTTCCATATATATATGGAACAAAAGTTGCATAATCTGTTACTGCATAATCAAATTCACTTAATTTTTGTTCTAATTGTAATTGTCCAAGATAAATACCATATTGTTCAGCAATACCTTCAATCATACCTTTTTCACTTAGATATTCTGTACTGTATTCTGGTGAACATCCTACGTCTAGTCCCATTATCTTCATATCAACATATAATTGTTGCATAAGAGTTGTCTTTCCACATCTTGGACCACCAAGTATAGCAATTCTTGTAGTCATCTGTTTGACCCCCAAAAGCATTTTTTAAAGCACATTTATTATATCAAACATGACTAACATTTTTCAACAAAATACAAAAGTAATTAAAATATTTTTCAAAATAACTGTTACTTTATCTTTTCTTTAAGAATTTTTGATAATGGTAATGCTAACACCATTCCTACCACAGCCTGAATACAGTTTCCTGGAATTCCAGCTAAAGCTATCATTTGACTTTCGTGAAGTGTAGCTGCTTCAAAAACAATATATTTTGCCATTACTATATTTGCTAAATAATATGCTAATATCATCCATATACCTGCTATTACAAATGCAAAAGTATTGTTCATTAAATTCTTACCCTCATAGTTTTTTCTATACGCAATGCTTCCTACTATAAATCCCATTATTCCCTTTATCACAAATGTAAATGGAGCCCATACAGCATATCCAGTCAAAATATCTGCAAACATCATTCCAATAGCTGATGCTGCTGCTCCTTTTTTCTTTCCAAATAAAATTGCTGCTACAAATACCATACTATCTCCTATGTGAGTATACCCTATCTGATTTGGAAATTTTATAAACATTGTAGCAACACAAATAATAGCTGCCATAAGTGATACTTGTACAATGTCTAAAATTTTAATTGAATTTGTCCCCATATTTCTTTCCATATTAATACCTCCATGATATTTTTTTAACTTTGTTACCTTCTACTCATATTATAAATGTTATAAATAATAAGGCCAAATGTATCGATACATTAAAAATATTTAAATACTGTTATAATATTCAATTTTTATGTAAAAAATAATACTGTATTAATTTGACTTAAATGGAGGTAAGTTTAATGAATTTTTTACACTGGTTAGGTGGAATAGTCGTTTTGTTTTGGCTTATAGGTCTAATCTTTAAAATAGGCGGAAATCTTATAAATCTACTTTTATTAGTAGCTGCCTTAATATTTATAATTGACGCTTTAGTGGGAAAGAGAAGAACTTAAAATATTTTAAAAAAGTATAAAAAACAAAGATTAAAGTTCAAATAAGGATAATTTTTTTAAGTTTTGTGCAAATGCAGAAAACTATCCTTATTTGTTCTTTCTTGTCTTTACTTTATACTTTAATTTAACTTTATTGTTCTAATTCGCCAAATAACTACAAATAAACTCACATATAAAAAATATTCTATCTATCTCAACATATTATGGTATAATAATAAACATTGTAATAAATTAATGTATGGAGGAATAATTTATGTTTAAATTGATAGCATTAGATATGGATGGTACACTACTTAAAGAAGATAAAACAATATCTAATAAAACATTTGAAGCAATTCAAAACGCTAAAGAAAAAGGTGTAAAAGTAGTTTTATCTACTGGAAGACCTGTACTAGGAATAAAAAAATATTTACAACACTTGAACTTAATAAATGAAGATGATTTTGCAGTTACATATAATGGAGCAGTAGTTCAATGTACTAAAAGTGGACAAGTAATTGCCGATAATCCACTAACATTTGAAGATCTTCATTATTTATATAATTTAAGCAAAGAATTAGGAATAAATATTCATGCTTTAACTACAAATACTTGTATAACTCCTAAAGCTAACAAGTACTCAGAATATGAAGCTACTATGAATGAAATTCCTTTAAAAGTAGTAGATTTTGATAATATAGATGAAAACACTAAAATAGTAAAAGTAATGTTTGTAGATCCAGAAGAAATTCTTTCTAAAGTTATTGAAAAACTTCCTAAGGATATATATGAAAAATATACTGTAGTAAGAAGTGCACCTTTCTTCTTAGAATTCTTAGATAAAAATGTTAATAAAGGTTTTGGAGTTAAATTACTTGCCGAAAAACTTAACATAAAACCTGAAGAAGTTATATGTGTAGGAGATGCTGGTAATGATGTACATATGATCAAATATGCTGGCCTTGGTGTGGCAATGGATAATGCTTCCCTAGATGTAAAAAAACAGGCTGATTATATAACTTTGTCTAATGAAGAAGACGGGGTTGCTCACGTTATAAATAAATTTATATTAAAAGATTATATATAAAGTAAAAAGTATAAAGAATAAAAAACAAATAAGGAAGATTTTTAAAATCAAATATTTTAAAAATCAATTAATTATAAATTTAAGTTTTTCTATAAGAAAAACATCCTTATTTGTTCTTTCAACTCTATACTTTTTACTTTCTTTTTATCCTAGTATGCAGCATTTTCTTCTCTTCATGAGCTGATTTACTCTTCAATAACCTCTATACTATCTCCTGGTTTTACTGTTCCGCCCTTAATAATTTTTGTGAATATACCTTCTGTTGGCATTATGCATTTTCCAACTTGTTTTTTTATGGCACATCCGTCATGACATTTTTTACCGATTTGTGTAACCTCTTGAATAGTTCCTCCTATTTTTAATCTTGTTCCTACTGGAAGTTTATATAATACTATACCTTCTGTAGTTATATTTTCTGCAAATTTACCTGGTACTAATCCTTTAGCCCCTAATTTTATCATAGTATCTATACTCTCTTGTCCTAACAAACTTACTTGTCTGTGCCAATTTCCTGCATGCGCATCCCCTTGTAATCCATGTTCTTCTTTAAATGTTCCTTCACTCATAGGTGTTTTTATTACGCCCTTTTTATCACTTATATTAACAGATATAACTTTTGCCATTGGTAAATTCTCAACTCCTTAATTAGTCATTATTAACTCAACTTTCACAGTAAAAAAATACTGCTTAGCGAAGGGAAATGATATATTGCGTAAGAAACATTTGAACAAAGTCTACAAGTTCTTAGCTTTACGAATTTGAAAAAAGTTATTTTTTCAACATGAGTAAAGCTTAGAACTTGTTACTGAAGTGAAAGGTTTCTGAGCAAGATATCATTTTCCGCAGCGGCTATTTTTCACCTGCAAAAGTTAAGTTCATTAAAATTAACTATATTTATTTTCTTTCATATACTCCACTTTTTCCACCAGTTTTTTTCATAAGCTTTATATCGCCTATTATCATATCTTTATCCACTGCTTTACACATATCATAAATTGTTAAAGCTGTAATAGATACTGCTGTTAAAGCCTCCATTTCAACTCCAGTTTTACCAACTGTAGATACTGTTGCTTCTATTTCTATTCTATCTTCTAATATATTAAATTCTATATTGGAACCAGTTAAAAATATGTTATGACACATAGGAATTAACGTTGATGTATTTTTTGCTCCCATTATTCCTCCTACTTGAGCAACAGATAAAACATCTCCTTTTTTTATTAGACCTTGTTTTATTAATTTTATGGTTTCTTTGTTCATCTTTATATAACCTTTGGCTACAGCTACTCTTTTAGTATCTTCTTTATCACCTACATTCACCATATGTGCTCTTCCTTTTTCATTAAAATGTGTGAATTCCATTTTTATCCTCCTATAGCCATCATATTTCTTTTTGTATACTCACCATTCTCCAAATTATGAGATTTTGGCTTCTTCTGTATAGATTTAATAATTATATCTTCTATATCTTGTCCATTTCTTAAAAGAGTTTTTAAATCTATTTCTTCATTAGAATGTAAACATAACTTAAGTTTACCATCAGCGGTTAACCTAACTCTATTGCAATTGCAACAAAATTTATGAGTAATAGGACTTATAAGTCCTATTTTGCCTTTTGCATGAGGCAATTTATAATATTTTGCTGGTGAACATATATCCTGTGATTCAATCTCTTTTAATTCTTTTATTTTATCTAAAACTACTTCATTAGTTATAAATTTATCTAAATCCCATTCTTTTGCCTCTCCTATAGGCATTAATTCAATAAATCTAATTTCTAAATTATCTTTTAAAGTTAAATTAACAAAGTTTTCTATTTCATTATCATTAAATCCACCAACTAAAACTGTATTTATTTTTATAGGATCAAGTCCTACTTTTCTTGCTTCTTCTATTCCATCAAATACTTTATGTATTTGTCCTCCTCTTGTTATTTCTTTATACTTTTTGGGATCTAAAGTATCCAAACTTACATTTACCCTATTAACTCCTAATTGTTTTAAATCTTTAGCATATTTTTTTAATAATATTCCATTAGTAGTTATAGCAAAATCTTTTATTTCTTTTATTTCACCTATCTTTTTTATCAAACTCAAGATTCCCTTTCTTACTAATGGCTCTCCCCCTGTTATTCTTACTTTATTTACACCTAATGATACAAATATTTTTGTTATTTTTTCTATTTCTTCAAAAGTTAATATTTCATCATGCTTTATTTTTGATATACCATGTCTAGGGGTACAATATTTACATCTTAAATTACATAAATCTGTAACTGATATTCTTAAATAATTTATATTTCTCCCATATAAATCTTTCATGTATCCTCCATTATTAATTAACTCAACTTTCACAGTAAAAAAATACTATCTAGCAAAGAAAAATGATATATTGTAATGGTTTCTGATCAAGATATCATTTCCCGCAGAATCTACATTTTATCTGCTAAAGTTGAATCTTAATTCTTTTACATACTTAGATTATTGTTTTTATATTTAACGCTCTATTTATTTTTTTATAAGCAACCACATCATCAATAGTATTTAAATTTTTAAACATTTCTAAATTAGAACTATACTGTAGTGCTTCTTTTTCATCTATACATAAGACATTTATTCTACTCATAAGGCATCGCATGGATCTTTTATTTTTTAAAATTTGAATTTCTATTTTAGGTATGATACTTTTACAATAAAAAGCATTAAATGGTTCTATTCTTTTTGAATTTTCTGTTACACAAGCATCTACTTGTATATTTTTTATTTTGGATTTCATATATCTTATGTACTGTATATTCACATTTGGCATATCACAAGCAATGAAGTATGCATATTTACTACTACTTTCTTTAAGTCCAACATGTATTCCACTTAATGGACCTTTTTCTTTTATTTCATCACAAACGATTTTATAAGGACTATTTGTATAAAGTTCTGGTTTATTAGTAACTATAATTATTTCTTCAAATTCTTTTTTTAGCTTCTCTATAACACTTTCCATAACTGTTTTATTGCCTATTTTTAAAATTTGTTTATCAAACCCCATTCTTGAACTTTTGCCGCCTGCTAATATTACTGCTGTTTTAAATTTATTCGAACCATCTATTTTCTCGCACATTCACTAGCTATTCCTTGAAGAATCTCTAATCCATGCTGCAGCGTATCTATTATATATTCTAATGACTCTCTTACTGCCTTAGGGCTTCCTGGTAAATTTATAATTAAAGTTTTATTTCGTATTCCTGAAACTGCTCTTGAAAGCATTGCTCTTTTAGTAATACTTAAACTATAATGTCTAATAGCTTCTACTATACCAGGTGCAAGTTTGTCTACAACCTTCAATGTAGCCTCTGGAGTAACATCCCTTTCACTAAATCCTGTTCCTCCAGTTGTAAGTATTAAATTTACCTTCATTTCATCACTCATATATATCATTTCTTTAGATAACATAGCCTCATCATCTGGAAGTACTAAATATTTAGCTACTGAGTACCCGTTTTTTTCAACTATTTCCTTTATTACTTTTCCACTTTCATCAACTCTTTCATGAGCATACCCTTTATCACTAGCTGTAATAATTCCTACTTTAAACATATTCTTAACACCACCTTATCACGAGTGAAATTAGCTACAAATCTTACAATTATTTTATCACATTTGCAAGTTTCATAACTACCTGTTTTCTTTTGTCTTTAATTGATTTATTTACCTCTTCACTTTTCACTATTTTAAATGCATCTGTAGGACAGGCTTCTACACAAGCAGGTCCTCCTTCTCTTCCCATACACAAATCACATTTGTTTGCTATTATCTTTTCCTTGAAGAATAATTTATTTTCCCTTTCAACTTTTAAACCTTCTTGTAATACTTTTTCCCCATTATGATACTCTTGAACTAATTCTATCGCCCCAAACGGACAGGCTATTACACATGTTTTACACCCTATACAGGTATCTTTATTTATATATATTACACCGTCTTTATTAACTATAGAACCATTTGGACAGGCATTAGCACATGGAGCATCTTCACATTGTCTACATTGAATTGGTGCACTTACTTGAGCTGTTTTTACAACATGTAAACGTGGATTAAATTCTATATCACAATTTCCTGCTGTAAATATATTTTTTTCTGAATGTGCTACTACGCAAGCTATCTCACATGTTCTACAACCTATACATTTATCTGGGTCAGCAATAACAAAAGCATTCATTATAAATTCCCCTTTCTTGGTGCATATTTAGTATGCAGCAATTTATGTGATTTAGCACCTAATGGTTTTCCTAAAAACTCATCATATATCTTTTTAATCTCTGGATTTTTATGAGATTTTCTTAACTTTAATTTAGAATCATGTTCATACATTGATGCTTTTCTATTTTTATATGCAATTTCTCTATACTCTTCTAAAAGTAGTTTAGGTTGTCCTCCTCCACTTATACATCCTTCCGGACAAGTCATAACCTCTATAAAATCGAAATCACATTTTCCTTCTTTTATACTCTCAAGAATATTCACTACGTTTTTTAATCCTGAAACTATTGCTACATTTAATTCTAAATCATCAATTTTGACTTTTGTACTTCTTACTCCTTCTCCACCTCTTACAAATTCTAAATCTAAATTTGGTATAGGCTTTTTAGTAATTATCTCGTAAGCTGTTCTAAGTGCAGCCTCCATAACCCCTCCAGTTACACCAAATATGTTTCCTGCACCAGTATACATTCCTAAAGGTTTATCAAATTCTTCATCTTCAAGATTTACAAAATCAATTCCACTATCTTTAATTAGATGTGCCAATTCTCTTGTGGTCAAAACTACATCTACATCTTTATAACCGCTATCCTTCATTTCTGGTCTGTCACATTCAAACTGTTTACATGTACAAGGCATAATAGATACACTAAAAATCCTACTTGGATCTACTTCGTCTATTTTTGCTCCATAAGTTTTAAATACTGCACCTGCCATTTGTTGTGGTGATTTACAACTTGAAAGATGCTCTAATAATTCTGGATATTCTTGTTCCATAAACTTTACCCACGATGGACAACATGAAGTAAACATAGGTAACGTTTTTCCCTTAGTAACTCTTTCTATAAGTTCATTACCTTCTTCCATTATTGTTAAATCTGCTGCAAAATTAGTATCATATATTCTATCAAAGTTTAACCGTCTAAGCACTGCTGCTAATTTACCTGGTGTTAAGCTTCCCAGTTTCATTCCAAACTCTTCTGCTAGCGCTACTCTTACTGCTGGTGCACATTGCACTACCTTATAAAGTTCTTTATTCGCTAAAGCTTTCTTAACTTTAATTTCTTGTCCCATATTATAAGCCGCAAAAAGAGGCTCTTTTACAGTTGATAACATATTTCTTTCTCTTCGCTTTATGTGTATTGGGGTTATATCTTCATCAAAACTTGGAGCATATGAACTACACTTTTGTACACATTGACCACATAATATACATTTATCTACATTAATACTTTGAGGTTCCCCTTGTTTTCCTTGTATAGCATCTACTGGACATATTTCTGCACAACGTCTACATCCAGTACAGAGTTCTTTATCTATACTAACTATACTCATTAAAATTCCCCCCTATATTTCCCTCAAGTAAAACTTAGTTTAAATAAATCTATTTATAATTTTTTATTGCTTGTAATAAGTCTTCTGCCACTTTTTTATTACGTTTTTTCTTATATTCTTTTGGTATTACTAATGTTAGTGCGTCTTTAGGACATGCTTTTATACATGCTGGTTCCCCTTGTTCCTTGCATAAGTCACATTTGTAAGCAATGATTTTCACCATTTTTTTCGTTGAATCTGTACTTTCCCCTTTTAAGTTATTTTGAATAATTTCTTTTCCATTACGATATTGTGGCAATAGACTTATAACTCCAAATGGACATGCCATTACACAACTTTTACACCCTATACATTCATCTTCATCTATAATAATAGTATTATCTATTTGCTTTATAGCATTTACTGGACAACTATTAGCACAAGGTGCATCCTCACATTGTCTGCACTGAACAGGCATGGTAACTTTCCCTAATTTAACATTGTATAATCTTGGTATTATAGGAGTTGAAACCGTACCAACAGTAGCTTTCACATTATTATTTGAATTGTGAGCAGCAAAACATGCAACTTCGCAAGCTTTACATCCTATACATTTATTAGGGTCAGCAATAACAAAAGAATTAAGTGTAGCTGACATTATCCCACCACCTTTCCAATTGTAAAATACTCAACTTTCGCAGATCAAATACTGTCTAGCGAAGGGAAATGATATATTGCGTAAGAAACATTTGAACAAAGTTTACAAGTTCTTAGCTTTACGAATTTCAAAAAAGTCATTTTTAATTACTAATTCCTACGGAATATTAATTAAAAAATCTTTTTTCAATATGAGTAAAGCTTAGAACTTGTTACTGAAGTGAAAGGTTTCATAGCAATATATCATTTCCCGCAGCGACTGTATTTTACTCAGAAAATTGAGTAAAATACTATTTCAAAATTGATTTAACTATAAACTCTGCTATTTGATAGTGATTATTTATATTTAATATTGGAATATCTTTATCTAACTTTTCATCACTAGCTATAGCAATAAATGTTGAACTATCAAAATTATTATCTTCACATAACAATCGATTATCTATGCCGTTTCTATGAACCTCTATTTTTGGATATTTATTATTTTTGAACCCTTCTATGATTACAACATCTACACCAACAAAAAGTTTGAGTATATCCTCTACTTTTTTTTGTTCTTTTAATATTTGAACCATAGCTAGCTTTTGTGAAGAATTAATAATTACATTATCTGCTCCTGCTTTTGTAAATCTATAACTATCCTTTCCTTCTTTATCTATCTCAAAATTATGTGCATCATGTTTTAAAACACCAACTTTATAGTTTTTTTGCTTTAAAACTTTAATTACACCTTCAATTAAAGTGGTTTTACCCATTCCTGATTTTGTTGATACTATTGAAATAACTTTAGGGTTAATATTTTTATTTGTACATAAATCTTCCATCTAAAACTTCACCTGCTTTTGCACTACTAACCCCTTCTGGTATTATCATTACTCCATTTGCTCTACTTCTAGTCATTAAATAATTTGAGCATTGTGAACCAACTTCATATGCATAATATTTTTCATCTTTCTTTTTAATTTCAACATAAACATATTTTCTTCTATCCTGTTTTAATTTAAAATTATCTGCAGCTATAACCTTAAAATACTTCTTATTAAAACCATCTTTTCCCATCATCTTTTCTATTGTTGGCTTAACAAATTCTTCAAACGTAGTTAATACTGATAATGGATTTCCTGGAAGTCCAAAGAAAAGTTTATCTCCAACAGTTGCAAATGTGGTTGGTTTTCCTGGTTTAATAGCTATAGAGGTAATCTTAACATCTGCTCCTATTTCACCTAAAACATCCTCTACAAAATCATAGTCCCCAACTGATACTCCACCTGAGCTAATTACTATATCTGATTTATCTAAAGCTTTCATAATTTTTTGTTTTAAATATTCTTTATCATCTGTAACTACTCCTAAAGACTCCACTTCTGAACCTAACTGAATACATAAAGCCTTTAATGAATATTCATTAGAATTTCTCACTTTTCCCTTTTCTAGTTTAGAATTTATATCCATAAGTTCATTTCCAGTTGTTACAATTGATATTTTAGGTTTCCTATAAACTTTTACTTTACTATATCCCAAAGAAGCTAAAATTCCTATTTCTGTTGGAGTAATAATTTTCCCTTTTTCTAAAGCTAATTGACCAACTTTAATTTCATCTCCAAATTTAATAATGTTATTTCCTTCTTTTACATGTTCAGAAATAATTATTTGATTTTTATCCTCTACTATTTTTTCTATTTTTATTACAGCATTTGCTCCCTTAGGAACTGCTGCTCCTGTCATAATTTTTATTGCTTGTCCTTTTTCTAATTCACCTTCATAATAATCTCCTGCTTTTATTATTGCTTTCTTAGTAAGTTTAATTTTATTTTTATCATTACATTCTTTTGTATCTTCACTTTTGATAGCATACCCATCCATAGCTGATTTATTAAACGGTGGTAAATTATCTTTGGAATAAATATTTTCTGCTAGTACGCTATTGAGTGACTTCATTAAATCTACTTCTTCAGGTTCTAATACTTTTGTTTCTTTATTAATTATGTTTAATGCCTCATCTATACTAATCATTTTTCCTTCTCCTTATCAAATAGTTAATTTTCGTTATTTAATTCCCATTTTATTTTTTATCTCTTTGTATTTTTCTTTTACATATTCTTCTGCCCATTTTTGATCTTCTATTTTTTCAACTTTTACTGCACAATATTTATATTCTGGAGTTTTCGAAATAGGATCTACATAATCACTGGTTAGTTCATTACAAGCACCTATCCACCATTGATATGTCATATAAGTAGCACCTGTTTTTACTCTATCTGTAACCAATGCTCTTGTTACTACACTTCCCCTTCTTGAAGTTACTCTTACTAATTCTTCTTCTTCTATTCCTAAATCTTTTGCATCTTCTATACTTATTTGTATATATCCTGGTTCATCTGCTAATTCCTTTAAAGCCCTACAATTTCCTGTCATAGTTCTTGCTGAATAATGTCCAACTTCTCTTACTGTTGATAAACTAAGTGGATATTCTTTATCAGGAGACTCTCCTGGTGCTCTCCACTCTGCAGCAAATAATCTTCCTTTTCCACTTGGAGTAGTAAATTTATTACCTTTATATAAGTATTGCGTTCCTGGATGATCCTCATTAGGGCAAGGCCATTGAATACCTCCTAATTTCTCCATACGTTCATAACTTGCACCTGCAAAACTAGGACAAAGGCTTCTTATTTCATTCCAAATTTCTTCTGTATTTTTATATTCCATAGGATATCCCATAGCAGTAGATATTTCACTTATTATTTGCCAATCTGGTTTTACATCACCCTTTGGCTCTATTACTTTTCTAAATCTTTGGAATCCTCTATCTGCACTTGTGTAAACACCTTCATGTTCTCCCCAACTAGTAGCAGGAAGTATAACATCTGCATGAAGAGCTGTTTTATTCATAAATATATCTTGAACTATTACAAAATCTATATTATCTAAAGCTTGTCTTACTTCTGATGAATTAGGATCACTTTGAACTGGATCTTCTCCAAAAATATAATAGGCTTTAAGTTTATTTTCTTTTAATGCTAATCTTGGAACATCAGTTAATGAGTACCCAACTTTATCTGAAAGCTTAACTCCCCATGCCTTTTCAAATTTCTTCTTTACATTTTTATTTGTAACTGCTTGATAACCTGGATATACATTGGGAAGTACTCCCATATCACAGGCTCCTTGTACATTATTTTGTCCACGAACTGGTCCAATTCCAACTCCAGGTCTACCATAATTTCCTGTTAATAATGCAAGTGTTGCCAAACCTTTAACCACATCTACTGCTTGAGAAAATTGACAAACTCCCATTCCGTAAAGAATCATAGCATCTTTAGCTTTAGAATATTCTCTCATTGCTTTTCTTATATCCTTAGCTGGAACTTTAGTTATTTTTTCAGCATATTCGGGAGTATATTTTTCTACTATCTTCTTTAATTCTTCAAAACCTTCTGTGTATTTTTCAACATATTCTTTTTTATAAAGGTTTTCATTAATTAATACATTGATAAATGCATTAACTAAAACCATATTTGTTCCACCTTTTATAGGTAACCTTAAATCTGATATCCTTGCTGTTTCAGTTATTCTTGGATCTGTTACAATAATTTTTGCACCTTTTTCTTTTGCTTTAACTATTCTTCTTGCAACAATTGGATGTGAATCTGCTGCATTATATCCAAATACAAATAACAAATTTGTATCTTCTATTTCTTCTATTGAATTGGTCATTGCACCACTTCCTAATGAGTAAGCCAGCCCGGCTACTGAAGGAGCATGTCAAACTCTAGCACAATGGTCTATATTATTTGTACCAATTACAGCCCTCACAAATTTTTGCATTACGTAGTTAGCTTCATTTCCTGGTCCTCTTGCTGAACCTGTACCAATAATTGCATCTGGTCCATATTTTTCTTTTATCATTGTCAAGTTATCAGCAACAAATTTAATAGCTTCTTCCCACGAAACTTCTTCTAATTGTCCATTTTTTCTTATCATAGGCTTTTTTAACCTAGGAGTTAAGAGCTTAGGATCATTTAAGAAATCCCAACCATAACGACCTTTAAGACATAATTTTTCTTCATTTGTTCTTCCATCTGCTGCTTCTGCTCTTACTATTTGTCCATCTTTAACTACTAAATATAATTGACATCCTCCTCCACAATATGGGCAAGTGGTTAATATCTTTTCTTCCATTTTTTACACTCCCCTTTTCTATAAAGTTACTAACTCAACTTTCACAGTAAAAAAATACTGTCTAGCGAAGGGAAATGATATATTGCGTAAGAAACATTTAAAATCAATTAAGAATTAATAATTAAAAATGAATAATGAAGGTTGATTTTTGCTTTAGCAAAAATCTTTAATTATATTAGTTATTTTGCCCTAAGGCAAAATTTCCTTAATTATTAATTATTCATTATTAAATATTAATTATCTTTAAAGTAAAAGGTTTCAGAGCAAGATATCATTTCACGTAGCGGTTATTTTTCACCTGTGAAAATTGAATTACTAATATTTTAAAATCACCTTTGTTTTTAAATCTATATACTACCACTTATTTGTAATATATTTTTAATATTCAAACTTTTATTTTTATTGTACACTATGAATTCATAATCATTATTAAGCATAAATTTAATAAGAACTTCACAAATTATTTTACCATACAATAGTTTTATTTTCAATTTATTACATTTATGTATAAGGTTATTATTATTTCTACTTATTGCATTAAAATATCAATATTACATAATAGAACAAATGCACATATTACATAAAAAAACACCAAAATTGATAACTAAAAATAGTTTTCAATCTTGATGTTTTTTAATAAGATATCTTAATTCTCTGGTATAAATCCTATTTTCTTCTTCATTTTTCTTAGTGTTTTATTAGCAACATATTTTGCTTTTTCTGCCCCTTGTTTATATACCTCTGCAAGATATTTTTTATCTGAAACAAGTTGTTTAACTTTAGATTGAATTGGTTCTAATTCCTCTACAATTGCATCTGCAACATCACTTTTAAATTTAGCATATCCAATTCCATCATATTGTTCTTCTATTTGTTCTGGTGATATTGATTTTATAGCACTCAAAATATTAATTAAATTCTTTATTCCTGGTTGTTCATCACTATATTTAACAACTCCTATAGTATCTGTAACAGCTCTGCTTATTTTCTTTCTTATTACATTTGGTGGATCCATTATTAATATAAATCCATTAGCATTTTCACTTGATTTGGACATTTTCTTTGTTGGTTCCTGTAAATCCATTATTTTTGCCCCTGCTTTTGGTATATATGCTTCTGGAATCTTAAATGTTGGACTATATAAATTATTAAATCTTTCACCTAAATCTCTTGTTAATTCTAAATGTTGTTTTTGATCTCTTCCAACTGGTACTAAATCTGCTTGATATAATAATATATCTGCAGCCATTAATACTGGATAATTTAATAATCCAGCTGCAATACTATTTCCAGACTTAGCCGATTTATCTTTAAATTGTGTCATTCTAGATAATTCACCCATGTAAGTATTACAATTTAACAACCATGCTGCTTCTGAATGTTGTGGAACATGTGATTGAATAAACATTGTATTTTTTTCTGGATCTATACCTGAAGCTATATATATAGAAAGAAGTTCTAAAGTTCTCCTTCTTAAATCTTTTGGTTCTTGTCTAACAGTTATTGCATGTAAATCCACTACACAAAAATAACAATCATATTGTTCTTGTAATCTAACCCAGTTTTTTATAGCTCCTAAATAATTACCTAATGTTAAATCTCCTGAAGGTTGAATTCCACTAAATATTACTTTTTTACCTTCCATGTTTTCACTCCCTTTTTTATTATAATAAAAAAGTCCTATGGAAAATTTCCATAGGACGTTATTAACGTGGTGCCACCTAATTTTAAGAAACCATATACATATATAGCTACATAGCTTCTTCTTATTGTCAGATACACAATGATATCCTGTCTTTATAACGTAAGACTAACGTCAAGAACTACTAAAATTTCATTCCGAATCTCATAGACCCATTCAGTTTAATCATAATTACTGTAATCTCAACATCTACAGTTCTCTGTAAATCTGTTTTTAAACCTACTTACTTCTCTTCAACGATTCTAAACATTATTTATTAATATTATAATCCTTTTTATATATGTTATTACTATTTTTTTCAAATGTCAACAGTATTTCTTCTATATACTCAATTATATATTTTTTAATACCATACCAATACATATCTGTATATAATTAATTTAATTTTTTCTGTTAAGAGAGGAATACTAAATACATAGCTAATAAATATATTTCAAATTTAGGAGGTTTTATAAATGGATAAAATTAAAAATAAAAGTTATACTCCTCATAAAAGAGGTTATTTTAAAGAAAAACCAAAACAAGAAAAAAGTTACTCTAAAAAAGATTCTGTAGAACTTCCTGACAATGTAACTGATCCTATAATATCTAATAATATATCTAATGTTGAATTTGATTACACTTATGATGGTGGAGATGATATTTAACTTAAATTAAAGTATAAAGTACAAAGTTTATTATTCTTACTTTATTCTTTGTACTTTATTCTTTTTTACAATTCCTTTTTTATTTTATATTGTTACCTCTACAATATGTTCTCCTTCTTGTAAATATGGAACTATCCTATCATCTAATACTTTTCCATCTAACTTTACTTCTTTTCTATCTGATTTAGTTATTTTTATTTTGTAAATACTATTCTTCTTTCTATATGTGATTTTATATTCTTTCCAAGAATTTGGTATTGAAGGCTCAATAGTAAATCCTTTGTCACCTTTTAATTTTAAACCTAATATACCATCTATAGCTACTCTATACATCCAACCTGAAGTACCAGTATACCAGCTCCATCCGCCTCTACCTTCATGAGGTTCTTTAGCATAAACATCTGCTGTCATAACGTATGGTTCTGTTTTAAATGTTTCACATTCTAAATATGAACGGGTGTGATTTATTGGATTTATCATATTATATATTTTCCATGCTTTATCACCCATACCTAATTTACACAATGCCCAAATTACCCAAGTAGCTGCATGAGTATATTGTCCTCCATTTTCCCTTACACCTGCCACATATCCTTTTATATAACCAGGTTCTAAATTTGATTTATCAAATGGTGGAGTTAACAATAACACCATACCTTTATCTTCTTTAACTAGGTATTTTTCTAGTGATTTCATAGCTTCTTTTGCTCTATCTTCATTAGCAGCTCCAGATATTACTGCCCATGATTGTGATAAAGAATCAATCTGACATTCATCATTTTGTGAAGAACCTAAAGGAGTTTCATCATCAAAATATGCTCTTCTATACCAGCTTCCATCCCAAGCATTTTCTTCTAAATTCCTTCTTATGAATTCTTTATCATTATCATATTTATTTTTCTTTTCTGAGTCATTCATATATACACATAAATCAGTAAAATCATTTAAAATACTATACAAAAACCATCCAACCCATACACTTTCTCCCTTACCTTTATTTCCTACTGTACTCATACCATCATTCCAGTCTCCACTTCCCATTAATGGTATATTGTGAACACCAAATTTTAATGATCTTTCAATTGCTTTTACACAATGTTCATATATGGTACCTTTAACATTTGAAACACTAGATATCTTATATCTTTCGTCCTCTCCTTCTTGCAAAGGTTCATCTTCTAAATATGCAACTTCTTCATTAAGTATAGAATAATCTCCTGTAGACTTTATATAATGTATTGTTACATAAGGAAGCCATAATAAGTCATCAGAAAATCTAGTTCTTATACCACTTTCTACAATTGGATGCCACCAGTGTTGAACATCTCCTTCTATAAATTGTCTTGAAGCACTATATAATATATGTTCTTTTGTAATTGTAGGATCTAAATACGCAACTTGCATAACATCTTGAAGCTGATCTCTAAATCCATAAGCACCACCAGACTGATAAAATGCACTTCTTGCCCATATTCTACATACTAATGTTTGATACATCAACCATCCATTAAGCATTATGTCCATAGTCTCATCTGGCGTATCTACTTCTACAGTATGCAATAGGTTATTCCAATAACTTTTCACGTTTTCTAACTCTTTTGCTACATCTATTTCATTAGAATATTTATCTATAACATTATCAATTTTCTCTAAACTTTCGTCTTCACCGAATAAAATAATTAGAGTTTTTTCTTCATCTGGATTCAAATCTATTTTTGAATTATAAGCTAAACATGGATCAAGTCCAGCTCCAACATTATTGGTTAATCGCTGTTTCTTTAATACTTCTGGATTTTCATAATTTCCACATCTACCTAAAAACTCTGTTCTGTCTCCACTGAAACTTTCATCTTTCCCTCCAACTATTTTTAAATAAGCTTTTAGATTACCAAAACTTGAGCTGTATGGATTACTACCATATACATACTTTTTATCTTCTTTATAATAAGTTGATATATATTGAGAAGTTTGTTGTGGAACAACTCCGAGTACTAATCTAGAATAGTAAGTTAAAGATAAACTTCTGTTTTGTGAAGTATTATTTTTTAAATTTACTAAACATACCTTTACATTATCTTCTTTTGGAACAAACATAGTTGTTTTTCCAATTATGCCATTACATTCATGTGTAAATGTAGAATACCCAAATCCATGTTCAATTACATATTCTCCCTTATCTCTTATAGGATTACATGTTATACTCCACACTTTACCATTTATCTCATCTCTTAAATAAAGTATTTCATCGCACCAATCAGTTACCCAATCATTAGACCATGTAGTTATTTTATTCTCTCTACTATTTAAGCACCATGTGTATGTGCTTCCTCTTTCCGTTACATTAAATCCAAAATTTTTATTACTTATTACATTAATCCATGGTGCCGGTGTGTTTTTATCATCCTTTAAAACTATTACATATTTGTCACCATTCTTACTAAATCCACCATAACCATTGAAGTATTTTAATTCTTCTAATTCATGCTTATATGGTTTACTATCATAATTAATATTTTGTACTTTTAATTCCTCTTCACTTTCTGATAGTTCAAGTGAATCCTTAATTTGATTTACAAAAGAACCTTTTTCAGAATCTATAAATAATCTTGCTATTGAAATTAAAAACTCTATATCTTCTTCCTCAATCGTAGCTCTATTATAAAAAAATACTCCTCCACTTTTATTTTGTTTATCCCTAAGTGAACTTGATAATATCAACTCTTTTATAGTATTTTGAAGCGGTTGAGTATAAGAATTATCCTCTAAGTTTACAATTACTAAATCTACTTTCAGCCCTTTTATACTCCAATACTCATGTGCCTTTAAAAGTTGTTTTACTAAATGAATATCTTTACTTGTTCTACATATTAGAAGTACTATAGGTACATCCCCAGAAATTCCGTATTTCCACAAATCACTTTGAGATTTTGTAATACGTTTAATATACTGCTCTCTATTTTTAAAGGATGAATTCAAAAATAATATTTTTGAAGCAGCAAGTTGATATAAATTAGCTTGAGTAGATTTTATTGCTAAATACTTCATATCTAACTGTGCTTGTGCCCATGCTAATTTAAAACTTCTGTCTACATTACTATATTCATTATATTTTTTAGCAAGTTCTATTACTTCATCTCTTGAATGAGAAAAAGCAATTGTATATATAACTTCACATTTTTGACCTTTTGGAATTTTAACTCTTCTTCTTATGCTCATTATTGGATCTAATACTGTACCTACACTATTTTTTAAAGGAATATCTTTTTCCATGCTCAATGGATTTTTTAAATTTCCTCCTCTACCTATGAAATTAACTCTACTAGTTTCATATTGTACAGCTCCTAAAGCTTCTCCATTTACCAATACTGTCTGCATAATCCAAGGTTGATTATCTTTATCTTCTTTTTTCCTTGCTCTTCTTGTTGCAAGAATACATTCTGGTTGTTCAACATATTCCGTTTGTACAAACAAATTTTGGAATGCAGGATGAACTAAATCTGCACTATAATTTGATAATGTAACCTCACAATAACTTGTTATTTCGATAATTTTGTCTATATCACTATTATTGATTATGCTTATTTTTCTTATTTCTGCATTATCTTCATTTGATACAACAATTTCTGTTTGTGTTGTTATATCTTTATCTTTTCTTTTAAACTGAGCTTTATCTAGAGAAAATGTAACTTCATATCTATCTTCATTAGTTTGACAAGGCTCATATGTTGAACTAAAATACTTATTGTTTGAAGCATCTTTTATATAAAAAAACATTCCACTGTTATCTAATGTTACATCTTCTCTCCATCTATATATTGTCATATCTTTGTACTTAGAGTATCCACTTCCACTGTTAGAAATCATTAAACTATACTCTCCATTAGATACTAAATGTATTTGTGGTATTGTAGTCTTTGCTGTTTTATAATTTCTTACTATTATATCTTGCGTTTTGATTTTTTCTTCTTTTTCCTTAGAGTAATCATTCTCTCTTTGATAAATTACAACTTTAGGAATTCTTTCCTGAAGTAATAATTCTGAAGCTTTAACTCTTGGTATATTGTGAAATCTATTTTGAAGTATATTATTATTTAATACATTATCAAGTGCCATCAAACTCATACCTTGATGATGTACCATAAAACATTTTACTATAGAACTTTCTTTTCCCTTTAGTCTTTCTTTTGTGTAATCTACAGCTTCATAAAAACCATATTTCCCTAATATACCTTCTTTAATCAATACTTTTAGATTTTGAAAAGCACCTTTCACATCTAATTGCATTGCTAAAACAGTAGAATATGGAGAAATCACAAGTTCATCACTTAATCCTCTTTTTACACCTATTCCTGGAACCCCAAAAGCTTTATATTGATAGTTTAAATCTACATCAAAATGATAAAATGCTGATTCAGAAATTCCCCATGGAACATTTTTGTTACTACAATATGCTTTTTGACCATGTATTACAGAATTGTATGTTTGATCAAGCAACGTATTAGGATAATTCTTCATTATTAAAAGAGGCATAAAGTATTCAAACATAGTACCACTCCAAGATACTAATCCCTTAGAATTATTAATATTTGCCAAAGCTCTTCCTAACTTAAACCATACAACTTCACTTACGTCCCCCTTTGAAATAGCAACAAAAGTTGCCTGCCTTGCTTCTGAAGCTAATAAATCATAATAGCTTTTACTTATAGTATTGTTTTCAACATCATATCCAATAGTAAACAATTCTCTTTCATTATCAAATACTAATGAAAAATCGGTATTTTCTGCCATCAAACTTATTCTATTTATTAAATCATTAATTTGTAAATTAATACTTGATATTTTTTCTTTTGAAACTTTTAATAAATCATTTACTTTCACATCTTTTAGTCCATCTAATTTTGTTATTTGTGAAAAACTTTTATTTAAAAATACTTCATCTATTGACTTACATAGCTTCTGTTCTTTTGATATATTATTTATCCATGGGAATATTGTGTTTGTCTCTTTTATCAACATATCTACAGAACACTTTAATTTTTTATTCCAATAATCACATTCATCCTCTATAAATACCTCTTTATATTTATCCTGTATTTTTTTAAGTGTCTCATTAAAAGTAAATATATCTATTTCTTTTAAGTCTATTTCTTTTAATATATTTATATAATGATTTTCTATTCCTGCTTTTTCTTTAATCTCTTTATCTGCTAATCTTGCAGTATCTTCTAAACCTAAAATATAATTTTTAATAGGAATTTCATTATTTAAATACTCTTTTAATGCTTCACTTATTACCCACAAATATCCTACTAAATTTCCACTATCTACAGTAGAAATATATCTTGGATATAGTGGTTCCTTAGTTCTAGTATCATACCAATTATAAAAATGGCCCTTCATTTTTTTCATACTTTCCATACTAGAAATTATATTATTAAGTCTATCAATCAACTCTAGTAAACCTATATACCCTAAATCATAAGCTGTTATGTTAGACATCAATCCCATACCTAAATTAGTAGGTGACGTTCTATAAGCTACTCCTTTATGTGGTTCTTCCTGATAATTATCTGGTGCTAACCAATTATTTTCTTCACAAATAAAATCTTCAAAATAAGCCCATGTTCTTCTAGATATTTCTCTAACTTCATTAATTTCATTATTATTTAATTTATTCTTTACTTTCTTTTTATCTTTACTTATCCAATATGCTACTGCAGGACTCAAAAACCATACTAATGAAAACGGTAATGCAGAAACACCTGCATAATATGATTTTGTAAATGCTAAAACAAGAATTCCTAAAGCTATTGCACTTCCCATCCACATAGATTTTATGTAACTTGTTAATGTTTTACCTGCACTTTTTTCTGCATCTGCTGCTGTTTGCCATTCTAACATATTCTTTTTACTTATCAGTAATCTATACAGTGTCCTAAATATAGCATCTATCATTAAATATGCTTGATATGGTATAAAACAAAATATAAAAAAGACTTGAGAAAATACCATTTTTATACCAGAAATTTTTCCAGACAAACTTATGCCTTTTATAGGTGAAATAACAAATTCTGTTATGTCAAATAAAATCGGACATAAAAATGCTAAAATAGCAGCAGCTACCCATTTATCTGTACCATCTGGTAATACATTGAAAGATAATGTTATTAAAATAATTACAGAAGGAGCTAATAAACTTCTTCTTAAATTATCTAATAATTTCCATTTAGATAAAGTATTTAATCCATTTTTTTTGAATATCCACGGTATAAGCTGCCAATCTCCTCTTACCCATCTATGTAATCTTTTACAACTAGCATTGTAATATGCTGGATATCCATCTATTAATTCTATATCAGTTACTAGACCTGCTTTTACATATGACCCTTCTAACAAATCATGGCTTAATACAGAATTTTCAGGGATTTCATCTTTTAACTTATAGTTAAATATGTCTATGTCATATATACCTTTACCTGTAAATATTCCTTCACCAAATAAATCTTGATAAACATCTGAAATAGCCGTAGTATATACATCAATACCTATTTCACCTGAAAATATTTCAGAAAATAGTGTTTTATTAGCACTAGTTACATCTACACTTATTCTAGGTTGTAAAAGACCATATCCTCTCATTACTCTATCTGTTTTATTGCTTATTATTGGTTTATTTAATACATGAGCCATTGCTCCAATAAGTTTTCTAGCAGCATTTCTAGGAAGCTGAGTATCTGCATCTAAAGTTATTACATATTTAGCTTCTTTTAACTCACTTATATCACTACTTATAACATTATAACTTGTATTGTTATCTCCTCTTAATAACAAATTAAACTCCATTATTTTTCCACGTTTTCTTTCCCAAGCTAACCATTTTTCCTCTTTTGTATTATATTTCCTATATCTACTCAAATAAAAAAATATATTTTCTTTACCGTTACAATATTTTTTATTTAATATTTCAATTTCTCTTAAAGTAAAATTTACTATCTTATCATCATTTTCTTCATGTTCTTTATCACTATCTTTAAAATCTCCAAGTAACGCAAAATATAAATTATCAAATTTATTTGCAAGATAGTAAATTTCCATCTGATTTACTAATTCTTTAGCTCTTTCAATATTATTTATTATTGTAGGTATTACAACAATAGTACGGTTTTCCTTACCTATTCCATCTTTTAAATTCATTTTAGGAATAAATCTTGGTGAAGTAAGATAATTTATACTCCAATGAAAAATAGAAATAACTATTTCACTACATGGAATTAAAAGAGCTATTACAGCAATAATATATCTCCATAACGTTACATCATTATCATTTATAAAACTTAACCATATAAAAATACTCATAACTATTATAGTTCCAATTATTATTGTACTTAAATAAGCCCTAACTCTATTTTTACTTACTTTATTTTCTTTTTTATTAAACACGCCTTTTTTAATGTTTAGTTTTTCTTTAAGGCATACTATTCCATCATCTATTATGTAATATCCTATATGTTTAACATATTCCTTACCTTTCTGTATTTTTGAATTTTGAGCACACTCTAAAGCTTTTTTTACAACAAATGATTCTGGTAGTTTGAATTTTTTAGATAATTTTTCTATTTTATGTCTATAGTAATCTTTTGATTCAAAATCCATTTTTTCATATATACATGCAGGATCTTTTTTTAATAAATTTTCAACATAACTTAATTCTTCAAAATATTTTCTGAAATTCATAGCTTCAATTTTTCTTATACTACTTATACAATTTCCCATAGATAATTGAAGTGCTGCTTCTTTTTGATGTTCAACAATTATTACTTTATCATAATCGGTTTCTTTAATTTGTAGTTTTTCATCTATCCATTCATAAACTTTTGTATTTTCAATACCATTGTCTTTTAATAATTTTAAAAGTCTTTCGGCAAAAAAATATGTAAATTCAACATCTTCTTCAAAAAAAGATGTAAGTTCTTTACATATATCTCCACCATTACATGCGTTAATTATTCTTTCCCCAACAAAATCAGCTTTTCTTTTTTCTTCTTGTGCAAAAACAAGTGAATTAGCTACCGTACTTATATTTTGAATTAAAGCTGTTTTAATCATCACAGGTAAAGCCCATAATTCTTTACTAGTTAATATTGAATTTTTTTGATATGCTTTTATAAATCTTTCTACTGTTTTTTCATCTATATTACCATCCGTATGAGAAATCATTTCTACCGCTATATGATATACCCTAGGATATCCCTTCATAATTCCTCTCGTTAAAACAGGTAGATTTCTATAGTCTTTTTTACATAAAATTGACTTTACTTGTTTATATTCTTTTTCAATTAAAAACATATTATCTAAAAGCCATTCCCCTGCATGAAGTCTATCGTTATTATTCTTTTGATACTCATCTACTTTTTTATGTGCAATCAATATATAATTGAAGCTTTTTTCTATACTCTTAATTAATCTTTTATTTTTCTTACCTTTCTCTGTTTTAGAATAAACTGCCGCCATTTCTTCTGCATGTTTTTCTAAATCATCTATATTAACAATAATTTTTGGTACTATGTCCATAGGGGTTTCATCATTATTCTCTTTTTTTAAACTTTTAAAAATATAAAGTATCATAAAAATTACAGATACTGAAATTATCGTGATAGTATAAGTCATATAACTTCACCTCTTAAACAATTTAATATCACCACATAAATTTCTTTCAAATTCAGCGCTACTTAGATTATTTTTGCCAATAATATCAGAATTAATTCATTATAAATAAAAATTGCGAGATAAACCTTATTGGTTTATCTCGCAATTTTTGTTTATAGTTTATAAAATTCTTCAAAAGATTTTCTTACATGAGTATGATCAGCTACTCCTCCTAATTCTCTTATGGAGTGCATTGCAAGTATTGGTGTTCCCATATCTACTGATCTTATATCTAAATGAGTTGAAGATATTGGTCCTATTGTTGAACCTCCTCTTTCATCTGAGCGATTTACAAACTTTTGATAAGGTACTCCTGCTTTTTTACATATCATCTCATAAACTGCGCATGAATTACTGTCAGTTGTATATCTTTGATTTGCATTTATTTTAATTACTGGACCTTTATTTATAACTGGTCTATTTGTAGGATCATGTTTTTCTCCTCTATTTGGATGAACAGCATGAGCTAAATCTCCTGAAATTATAAATGATTTAGAAAGCGCTCTAAAAAATTCTTCTCTACCTTTTCCTAAAGATATAACTATTCTTTCTAATATATTTGATAGCATTTGTGAATCTGCACCTTGTTTTGTAGAACTTCCAATTTCCTCATTATCAAAGCAAACCATGACATTAGTAGCATCTGTTGGATTAGTATTCATTAAAGCTTTTATACCTGCATGAACCATAGCAAGATCATCTAATTTACCACATGAAATAAATTCATCATTAAGTCCTATTATACTTCCTTTTTCAAACTCATATAAAAATAAATCAAAATCAATTATATCTTCTGGTTTTACATTTAATTCTTTTGCTACTGCATTTAAAAGATAATTTCCCTTTTCTAGTTTTTCATTTACTAATGATAATAAAGGTAATGTATCTTGTTGTCTATTTAATTCTACACCTGTATTCACTTTATGATTCATGTGAATTGCTAAATTAGGTATTATAAGTATTGGTTTTTTTATATTTACAAGTCTAGTTTCTGGATTTAATATATCCTTACTCTTTAATGTTACTCTACCTGCTGCAGAAAGTGGTCTGTCAAGCCATGTATTAAGTATTGGTCCTCCATACACTTCTGTATTTAATTTTACATAAGTATTTTCTACAGTAATTTCTGGACATGGTTTAATTCTAAAAGTTGGTGAATCTGTATGTGAACCTATTAGTTTAAATCCATCTTTCTCTACTTCTCCTTTTCCTACTACAAAAGCTATTAAAGCAGAATCATTTTTAGTAACATAATATCTTTCACCTTTTTTTAAATCCCATTTTTCATAATCTTTTATTTCTTTAAAACCATTTTCCTTAAGTTCCTTTTTAAGATTTTCTACAACATGAAATGCAGAAGGACTCTCATCCACAAAATTAATAAGCTCTTTTGCAAATTCTAATTCTTTACTCATCATAACTCCCCCTTAAGTTTATAAAATTTATCTTCTTAACACATCATAAATTATAACATAATATACAAATACTTCGGAGTAATAAATTAAAGTTGAAAATACTTTAATTTTTATACTTTTTAAGCTACTTTTTATAAAAATATTCTTTTCGTTTTGTAAAAAATAAGTTAACTGTTGACAATTGCAAATATATGTATTACATTGAGAATTAATAATCTACAATTTATAATGCAAAAATCAATTAATAATGAATAATGTATAATTAATAATTAAGGAAATTTTGCCTTAAAGCAAAATAACTTATTATATATTATTTGGATTTTTGTTAAAACAAAAATCTTCCTTACATTATTAATTCTTAATTTTTAATTTTTCATTATTAATCTTAAAAGGTGGTGTATATAAATTGTTTTCTAATTTTCTTATATCTCATTTTATAAAAGATTACAGAAATACAGATAATGATAAAGTTAGACAAAGTTATGGATATTTAGGTGGAATAATTGGCATAATCACAAATCTACTATTATCAAGCATTAAATTGGTAGTAGGTTTTATTTCAAACAGTATAGCAATAACAGCAGATGCTTTTAATAACTTGTCTGATGCAGCTTCTTCCATCATAACTGTTATTTCCTTTAAATTAGCAAATAAACCAGCTGATAAAGAACACCCATTTGGACATGGAAGAATAGAATATGTCTCTGCCTTAATCGTATCCTTTTTAGTTATGTTAGTAGGATTTGAATTTATAAAAACTTCTTTTAATAGAGTTATGCATCCTACTAAAATAAAGTTTAAACTAATACCATTCGTTATTATTCTAGTATCAATACTTATTAAAGTATGGCTTGGGTTTTTTAATAAAAAATTAGGTAACCAAATAAATTCTTCTACATTAAAAGCTTCTTCAATAGATGCCTTCAGTGATGTTATAAGTTCTAGTGTTGTAGCTTTATCATTCTTTTTATCAACTTTAACATCTATTCCTATAGATGGATATATTGGAATTTTAATATCTTTATTTATTATTTATTCAGGATTTACATTAGTAAAGGAAACCATAAGTCCGCTATTAGGAGAAGCCCCTGATCCTAAACTTGTTAAAAATATTAAAAATGAACTTCTTAAATATAATCACATTACTGGAGTGCATGATATAATCATTCATAGTTATGGTCCTTCAAAATTTATGATATCTCTTCATGCTGAAGTTCCTTGTAATATATCTGTCTTGAAACTACATGAAATAATAGATAAAGCAGAACGAGATATATCAAAAAAATTTAATGTTTTACTTGTAATCCATATGGATCCTATAAATACAGATGATAAGAAGGTAGCAAAATGTAAAGATGATGTACTTGCTATAATAAAAGACTTCCCTATAATTAAGTCTATACATGATTTTAGAATGGTTGGCGAGAACAATTACATTAATTTAATATTTGATATTGTAATAAGTGTTGATGTAAATTTAAGTAATAATGAAACAAAGGAATTATTAAAAAATATAGATAAAAAGCTCAAACAAATAAATTCTTCATATAATACTGTAATAACAGTAGACAAAGATTTTACTGGCGTAAGTTAACCAATATATAAAACTTTTAAATATGGTGTATTAAAGATACCTATCACGCGTATTATATTAGTAAGTAAAATATTAGTATATAATTAATGGAGTGTGATTGATATTATGAAGGGGCATATTAGACATTTATTTCCTGGAGGTAATACATCAAAAGGTTTTTATTCTTTTTATAAATACATTTTACCTCAAAAAGATGCAAGAAAAATTATATGCATAAAAGGAGGACCTGGTACAGGAAAATCTTCTATAATTAAAACCATAGGTGAATATTTCAATGAAAAAGGCTATAATATTGAATTTCATCACTGTTCTTCAGACAATAATTCTCTTGATGGAGTAGTAATAAGAGGATTAAATATCGCATTATTAGATGGAACTTCACCTCATGTAGTTGATCCTAAGAATCCAGGTGCAGTAGATGAAATATTAAATTTAGGACAATTTTGGAATGAAGAAGGTTTTAAAGCTAATAAATCTAAAATTATAAATCTAAATAACTGCATAAGTGAAACTTTTCAAAGAGCATACAAATATATATCCGCTTCAAAAATAATTCATGACAGCTGGAGCAAATTAAACTCTGAAGCAGTAAATATCTCAAAGTTAAATCATCTTAAAGAAAATCTTAAAAATGAAATATTTAAAACTGATATATCTGAAGCAGGAACTGATAGGCACTTATTTGCTACTGCATTTACGCCTAATGGAATAATAACATATATTGATAACCTATACTCTGAATATAAAACTATATATGCATTACAAGGTGAACCTGGTACTCATAAGTCAGATATTCTTGAATATTTAAGCTGTGAAGCTTTAAAACGTGGACATTATGTAGAGATTTTTCATCATCCCCTTATTCCTGAACAAATTGAGCATGTTCTTATTCCAGATTTAAGTATTGCTATACTAACTTCAAATGAACTAAATAAAAAAGTTTTTCCAGGAATACAAATACAATTGAATGAGCTTCAAACTAAAGAAATCTTAACTAAAAACAACTCTAAAATTCAAGAAGAAAAAGAAATGTTTTACCTACTTTTAAATAAAGGTCTTAATATAATATCCCAAGCAAAAAAACTTCATGATGAACTTGAAACTTATTATATCCCTAATATGAATTTTGACGAATTAAATGTAGTACTTGAAAATTTAATCTCTAAACTAACTAAATATGAAAATAGTACTAAAATTGAAGATACTTTTAACCAATCCAAAAAAGGATTATATTTTATTTAAAAATAAAAATTACAAATAAAGGCTTCTTAAGCTTCAAATAAGATGAAAAACTCCACTTGAAGCCTAGAAGCCTACTTTATATTATTTTGTTGTAAAAAAAGTTCATCATTTATAACTTTATTAAAACTATCATCTCTTATAATGGTATGATTCTCTGAAAAAACCAAAGCTCTTTTAAATACTCCTTGTACATATTCAAAATCATGTGTTGAACATATTATTGTCTTTCCAGATTCATTTAATTTTATTAAGAAATCTCTCAAAAATTTTTTACCTTTAGGATCTATACCATTCATAGGTTCATCCAAAACTAATACTTCAGGATTTAAAGACAGTACACTTGCTATGGCTACCTTTTTCTTTTCACCACCACTTAAATTATAAGGTTCTCTATGTTTAAGTTCTTCTATTTGTAATAATTTCATGCAATCATATACTCTTTTATTCACTTCTTCTTCCTTTAATCCTATTTGTCTAGGACCAAATGCAATTTCTTCATACACCGTAGAACAAAATAACTGAGCATCTGAATTTTGAAAAACAAATCCTATTTTCTTATGAAAAAGCTTTGAAAACTTACTATTTTCTAGCTTTTTTGATGTTATATATTCTTCGTTAAAAATATACTCCCCTTCATTAGGAATTAAAATGCCATTTAAAATTTTTAAAAAGGTAGATTTTCCACTTCCATTAGGTCCTACTAGAGCTACACACTCTCCTTGTCTTATTAAAATATTTACATCTTTAAGTGCTGCATTATTTTTATAATTAAAAGATATATTTTTTAATTCGATCATGTCATCACATCCTAGTACAAAATTTAGTATTGAAATAAAATATTTATACAAAAATATAATAAAATAATAATTATATTTACTATACAATATAATACATCTTTAAATCTCATTTTAAACTTTGAATAAGAATTATAATTTCCTGTAAACCCTCTACACTCCATAGCTGAATACATTTCATCCCCCATATTTTTAGATTTTAAAAAAAGATTTCCCATTATTCTTGAAAGAGATATATACTTATTGTTATTCTTTCCTACAGAGCGAATCTTTAAGGCATAGAACATTTCTAATGCAAATTCTCCAAGTACATATATATATTTTATAGTAATATCAAAAACAAATATAAATATATCTGGAATAAAAAATTTCTTAAGCGCTTTAGTTATATGATGCCACTTTGTCGTATATGATAATATATTGATAGAAATAACAGTCCCTGCTACTTTCAATAAAAGCAACATACTATTCTGTACATTTCCCATAAATATAGATGGCAAAAGCATAATCAAAGTAAATAATGGTATAATTACACTTACAGCCAATATCTTCTTTATTTCTTCACCTTCAAGTAAACTTAATATCAAAAGAAAATATGTATCTACTAAAAATACATAAAAAAAACTTCTAGACATAGATAAAAATACTATTATTAAAATAGTAAAAATTAATTTTAATGAAGGATTTAATTTATATATTACTCCTTCACTATACCTTCTTTCTCTTTTTATCCTTGACAATATTTTTAAAATTCCAGCTATAGTTTTGTCTATAAATCTATCCTTATCATCTATAGGTACATACTCATCTTTTTTCATAAGCCAATCTTCTACTGCCATTTTCTCATTCTCACCTTCTTTAGTTATTCCCTTATATAATTCAACAACCATCCACTAGTTTCCTTCTAATGGTAGAGGAAACTAATGCATGGTTATTGATGGATAAATTTATGATTATTTTCAATTATCAATTGTCTTTTTTGCAGCATTAATATGTTTTTGTTTTGATGAACCTATTATTTTAAATATTATTATTATTAATGCAACACCTGCTAAAGCTGATACTATATAACCAGCTATTTCTGGTATGCCACTTACTGAATAATCAGGCATTAACGAATTAAAACTAAATCCTTTCTCCATACCTTTTGGGATAAATCCTATTAAATCTTTAATTTCATCAGTTCCCCATTCACCCCAAGCTGTACCAGTAGCAATAAGACCTAATGGACATAATATTACTAATGCAATGATAAGTCCAAATAAAGATTTATTATTTACTTGTTTACTTTCATATATAACTCCAGGTGATACTTTTTTTATATAACTATAAACTCCTACAGTTATAGCCCCTTCTAAAATTCCTATAAGCAAATGAGGTATAATCATTGCCGGTATTGCTATGTTAAGAGAATATGGACAATACATTGGAATACCTGCCGCATCTTTAAATAAAATTGGCTGTATACCGAACTCAATAGCTGCACATAAAGCTGCTATATTTAATGCTATATATCCAGCTGCAAAAGCCGCTATATATTCTCCTTTTTCACTACTTATCTTTTCTTTTATAAATTTATAAACATAATGTGCTACAAAAGGCATTATAAAAGCCATATTAAATGTATTAGCACCAAAGGCTAATATTCCACCATCTCCAAAAAATAACGCTTGTATAAGTAATGCTATAGTAACTGCTATACAGGCAGCATACGGTCCCAAAAGTATCGCTATTAAGGCTGCTCCTACTGCATGAGCAGTTGTACCTCCAGGTGCTGGTACATTAAACATCATAATTAAAAATGAAAAAGCTGCACAAACCCCTAAAGCAGGCATTTTCTTTCTGTTTATTTCTTTTTTAACCTTTGTTACTGTCCTCTTCCAAATAGGAATCATGGCAGCCCCCATTACAACACAAGTAGATGGACTTAAATAATTGTCTGGAATATGCATATCTACTCCCCCTTATTTTAATAAAAAAAACCATGAAGATTCTCCTTAATCTTTGGATAACCTTCATGGTTAAATTTCGCACTTTTTCAATTCTTCAATGACCAAATTAATCATTTCACTCAATGACAACTCTCTAGTACCTACTGTATAAATATTACATCTATTCAAAGGTAGTATAATTTTTCTAGCACTACTACTTGCTATGGCTTCAGCCATTACTGGTGTTATCTCTCCCATCATTGAATTCGCAGCAATGATTGCTATGGGTCCTACTATAACATCAACTTTTTCACTAGTAACCTTAATAGCATTTTCTCCAGTAGCAGCACAATGGGCTCCACCTTTTATCATATTAGCTGTAGCAAGAGAATTCGTTCCCAATCCCACAACCTCTACATCATTCTTAAAGTGAGCTCTAATTCTTTGAATGATTGCTTTTCCAAGTCCGCCACCTAAGCCATCTACTACAGCAATCTTCATGTTTATCACCTTTTTCTTCAATTATTCTCAATTTATGTAATAATCATACAACATTTTTTTGATTTAGTCAACACAAACTATGAAAATAAATTAAAAAATATACTTTTTATCTATATAATTTTTATTTTAAGTACTCTTATTTTTATATCACTCTCTAAATATTAACGTCCTTTTTTATATTTTTAGTTTTTACAGCCTTATATCTATATGCTATAAAATACACACATCCAACTAATACTGTACCTCCTACAATATTGCCCAATGTTACAGGTATTAAATTATTTAAAATTCCTGAACCACTTATAAGATTTAACTTATCTTGAGTTAATGCTGATGCTTGTACATAAACTGAATTTAATTTAGCAAATGTGCCAATCATTAAAAAATACATATTAGCTACACAGTGCTCAAATCCACAAGCTACAAAGGTCATTATTGGAAACCATATCATAAATATCTTACCAATCACATCTTTTGCTGCTGTAGCACCCCAAACAGCAAGACATACTAAAATATTGCACATTATTCCGCTAGCAAAAGCTGTCTTAAAACTTAATCCACATTTTGCTGAAGCTACCTTAATTACTGTTCCTCCTAATTTTCCATCACCCATGTTTAACATTCCTGAATTATAAACTAAAAATGCTATTACTAATGAACCAATAAAATTTGCAAAATATACTATTACCCAATTTCTTAGTAATTGTTTAAATGTAGTCTTTTTATCTAATACTGATACAACAATGAGGTTATTACCTGTGAATAATTCTGCTCCACATACTACTACAAGTATTAAACCTACAGGAAAAACGCTAGCTCCTAATAACTTTGCTATACTTGCATTTGTCACATTGTAAGAAACTACAGCTGATACAGCTCCACCAATTGCAATAAATGCTCCTGCTAATATACCTAAAATACTACCTTGAAGAAAACCAATATTTGCTTTAGTTATTCCTGATTTTATTGTGGCCTCACATACTTCAGCTGGCTTTAATATTTTACTTTCCATATAATTCCCCATCCCCTTTTATTATTGCCAACATACAATATAGTAAACTCATTTATATTAAAAGAAGCATTTTAAAACTTCTTGTGCACTTATATTACCAAAATATTTTTTTAAATTTACACTATTTAGTAATTTAATTAACTCTTCTTCCTGATATTTTAATCCTATAATTTTTTGTTCTAGCGTATTAACATTAGTTAATGCTAAAAAGTCGCCATAAATTTTGCAATTTTTAATAACGCCTTTATTTACATTTAATAATATTTCTACTTTGCCATTAGTAAATCTTTTAGAATTTTTTAAATTAAACTTAGGTGATTTTCCGTAATTCCATTCCCACGTCATATATTTATTCTCTTTCAAGTCTTTTATGCTTTTTATATCTTTTTCTGTTAAACAATATTCCTGTAAATCTTCTTCCTCAAATAAATTTTCTAAAAGAAACTCTTTAAATTTATTTATATCTATATCTTTATGTAGATAATCACTTATATTAGTTACTCTACTTTTTACAGATTTTATTCCTTTTGACTGGATTTTATCTTTTTCTACCTTTAGTACTTTGCTTAATACCTCTAAATCTGAATTAAACAACAAAGTACCATGATGAAGTATTCTTCCCTTACATAAACTCTGTGCATTTCCTGAAAATTTCTTATTATCTATAGTAAGATCATTTCTACCACTCAGTTTAGTATTAATCCCTAATTTATCTAAAGCTTTAATAACTGGTATTGTATATCTTTTAAAATCTATTAGATTATTCTCATCATAACTTGTTATAAAAGAAAAATTTAAATTTCCTAAATCTTGGTATACAGTACCACCACCAGTTGATCTTCTTACTATGTTTATATTATTTTTTTTAACATATTCAAGGTTTATTTCTTCTATAGTATTCTGATGTACTCCTACAAGTACAGTGGGTTGGTTTTGCCATAATATTATAAAGTCTTCTCTTTGTCCTATCCCCTTAAATATATATTCTTCAAGTGCTAAATTATGATATGGATCATAAGAGTTATTTAATATATATCTCATATTATTCCTCCGTCACTAGGTTTTTTTATCTATAGTTAAATAACTATAAAAGGGACTATCACAAAATAAATTTTACACATAATATATTAAGGTTTTAATCTAAAAACAATCAATATACTGTGTTATCTTTTTATTTTGAGATATCCCCTTAATATGGATAATTTCAACTGAATTTAAAATGCCATTTTTGTAAGAATACCAATTGATACATCTCCAACAACTGCTAAATCTTCAGCAGTAAAATAGTATTGTACATTCTCATCAAACAAAATTTGAGAAGATGCTGGAAATTCATCATCTCCACCCCATAATGCAAATGTTACATATATGTTATTAATAAATTCAAATTTATATCCCACGTCACCTATTTTTACCTTTTTAGCGCCTAAACGTTCAAAAATTTCACTAAGCTTATTTAACTTTTCCCCAAAAGTTTTAGATAATCTTAGCATACATCTTCCATAAAAATTATTATAATAAACATTTCCTCCTGAAACTTCTCTATAAGTTATATCTTTATTTGTTGGAGGAACACCTTTTGCATTCATTAGATATCTTAATATTAAAGTTTTCATTGGATATTTTTTTATCTCTGAATAATCTTCATTTAATACTTCTCCAGAAGGATATTTTACTATATAATTTTTCCCCATTAATGTTACAACTAGTTCTTGCTTTTCTTTTAAATATTCACATCCAGTATTTTGTACCATTTCTTCTGGATTAAAATCTTTAAATATGCCTTTATTATATTGATATGGTAGTTTATCTTTTCTTTTTTCCTCTACAGCTTTTTTATCCATAACAGTTTCCTCTCATAATCTTACATATGTTTTTTTGCTTCCAAAAGCATTTCATCAGCTTTTTCCATAAATTCTACAGCCTTTTCTATATAAGTTGATGTTTCTTCTTTACCAATTTTTTTTGATTTCCCTATCCATTCTTTAAAACTTTCTTCATGAGATTTATTGTGTTCAACCCAATGTGCTAATAAAATTTCTAAAGTTTTTATTTCTTTTTCAGTTTGATTCTCTATATTATTTAATTCATGTGAATGGATATGTTCATGAGTATGTTCATGGTTGTGTAAATGTTCTTCAATATGTCCCATTTTTATCCCTCCAAATTTTATATTTGTTCTATCATTACTTTATTATCTATAAGTCTAACTTCTTTTAATTTTCCTGTTACTGTTTTTTCCTCACCTAAAATATCTGAAAGAAATATTCTGCCATTTGCTTCTGGTACTATATGTACCACATACTCCATTATCTTTTCTTCACCTTTTGGTGTAATTAAATATGCTGTTGATTCACACATAATAAAATCCTCCTTTTTTATGAATTAAAATTCAACTTCAGTTGAAGCTGTACTTCATGTGAAGATTAATTTAATTTTCAAACTTTAAGTATATATATTTTAAATTCTATATACCTAATAATCCTTTAACACTTGGAAATTTTTCTATATCCGTATGTGGTAAAAAACATGCAGATACAAATTCATCCATATACGTTGGATCTACACTAAGTTCAACATAAGTTATTTGATTAGATGTTTCTTCTAATTTATGTCTAGCATCTTCACTCATTAAGGTCAAATAACATCCCATTAAAGAACTATTACCTATATAAGAAATTTTTTCTCTTTCTATGTCTGGAATCATTCCTATTCTTACCGAATTTTCAATATCTAAATTATTTCCTATTCCACCTGCAATATATATTTTATCTATCATAGTAAAATCCATACCTAAACTAGAAATCAAAGTAGATATTCCTGAGTAAATTGCACCTTTAGCTCTAATAAAATTATCTATATCTACTTCTGTTATAGTAACATCTTTTTCCAAACCACATTCTTCTTTAAAAGCAATTACATATTCTCCTATATCATGTTCATTAAATCTTATTCTAGAAGTATTTAAATTTCTATTTATTTTTCCTCTTCTATCAACTACATTAGAAATCATCATTTCACATATTATATCTATTATTCCTGATCCACATATACCTATAGGTTTTTCATCACCTATAATCTTTAATTTTGGTTCATAAGTTTTTCTATCTATTTTTACTTTTTCAATAGCTCCACTAGCTGCTCTCATTCCACAACTTATTTCTCCACCTTCAAATGCTGGTCCTGCTGAACACGCACAGCTCATTAAAAATTCTTTATTTCCAAAAACAATTTCTCCATTTGTTCCTAAGTCAATAAATAATATATTTTCATCCATATCCCACATACCTGAAGCTAATACACCTGCTGTAATGTCTCCCCCTACATAACTTGCTACACATGGTGCTAAGTAAATAAATGTTTCTGGATTTACTTCTATTTCAAGTTCCGAAGCTTTTATAAAAGGAGCTTTTGAAAATACTGGTATGTACGGTTCCATTCTTAAATAATTTGAATAAACGCCTAAAAACAAATGTGACATAGTAGTATTTCCTGCTACTACAAAAGCAGCTACTTCATTTTTATCTATCCCTGTTTGATTATACATTTTTCTAAGCAAAGGATTTAAAGTTCTATGTATTATGGCATCATTTAATTGTTCGAGACCATTACCTTTAGTTGAGTACATTATTCTATTTATTACATCTGCTCCATATTGAATTTGAGCATTACCTGAAGAAGCTTTTGCTAATACATTTCCACTATATAAATCTAGAAGACAAGCAGCTACAGATGTAGTTCCAATATCAACTGCTACACCATATAATTTATCTGTAGTTTTTTCTTTTTCAATATTAATAATTGTAGTCTTTCCAGTACCTCTTGGAATATGAGTTATAGTTACTTTAAAATTTGAATCTCTAAGTAATTTAGGTATTCTTCTCAATAAAGAAAGTCTACAAAATACTTGGGAATATCCTAATTTATTTCTAAAATGCCTCTTTATTCTTTCAAAATCTGATATATTATCGTCTATTGTTGGTTCATCTATCTCAATATAATCTTTTCTTACATAACTTTTAAATTCCATTCCTTTGTTCACTATTTGCATCTTTGCATCATTAAATATTTTCTTTTCTTTTTCACCATTAAAGTCTTCTATTTTCATATCATGCATAGCAGCTGATGAAACCTTTGGAACCTCTACAACTAAGTCTTCTATTACTTTTGAACAACATGCTAAAACATATCCTTCAGACCATTCATCATCACTTATATGACGAGTCTTTTTTGAATCTACTTTCCCATCTATTATTTTAACTTTACATTTTCCACATGAACCATTTCCATTACAAGGAGCATCTATAAAAATATCTGCTTTTCTTATTACTTTAAGTAAATTTTCTCCTTTTTCCACTTCAATTTCTTTATCATGAGAAATAAATTTTACTTTTAGCATATTAAAATACCTCCCTTGAAAATCTTCCCGGCTAAAGCCGAGAAAATTTTCTATTTCAAACCAGCCTCATATTCAGAAGCATTTAACAAGTTTTTTATTTCATCTTTATTACTTAACTCTACTTTTACAATCCACGCATCATAGGCATCTTCATTTATATATTCAGGCTCATCATCTAACTTTTCATTTATTTCTAATACTTTTCCTGAAACTGGTGCAAATACCTCTGCAGCTTTTTTAGAAGACTCAACTACTCCAAAATCCTTTCCTTGAACTAATTCATCGTCCTCTTCTGGCATCTCTACATATAATATTTCTCCTAATTGAGATTGAGCAAAATCTGTAATTCCTACATACGCTGCATCTCCCTCAATCTTTGCCCATGTATGTTCTTTACTATAATATAAATTATTTGGATGATTCATCTCATATCCTCCTTTAAAATATAGTTCCCAGAATACTTACCAACCCAGTATAAAAAATCAATTTGAATTAATAATTATAAACTGGGAACCTTTATAAAATTTTTAATTACTATAGTTTTTACATTATAGGATCCATTGTTAGAGCAGGATGTCCTTTTTCTTCTAAGAATGCTAGTACACCTTCAGAATCAGTTGCAATAGTTTCATCACAAATCATATCAGTAAAGTTATCTACATCATATAATTCTTTAGCTGCTGCATCTAATTTTTCTCTAGCAAAATCTTTTAATTCTTTTGGCATCCAGACTATTCTTCCAAGTCCACCTTCTGCTTTTATGAATTTCTTTGAGTAAATAAATGTTCTACCATGTCCCATAAATCCAGGAGTTTGAACTCCACCACCAGTCATAGATGCAAGTTCACCAAATGTCATACCTAATGGACATACTGAACCATATTCTCTATTTACTATAACAACACCATTAGCTTCTGGCATTATTCCACATATACATTCAAAACATCCACAAGAAGTCATTGGATCTTCTATTAAACTATATAATGTAACATTATTTACTGCTCCTTGTGATATTTGTTCAACAGTTTCATTTACTTTAGTCCATACACCTTTTTCTTCATCTATTAATCCTTCTTTTGGTACTGCTTGACAAGGACCTGTTGGATTTAATTCTAATGTTGCTTTAGCATCTAACCAACTTACTGCTCCACAAAGTCCTAATCTTTCAGGAGTTACTATACATACATGTGATGGTGCAAATGATTGACATAAGTTACAAGAATAAAATGTATCTACTTTTTCATCAACTAAAGAACTAAGTCTTTCATCTCTTTCGTTATATCTTGGCATAGCATATTTTTCTCTTAATTCTACACATTTTTCTGGCTCTGTAACTATAGTAACCTGACACTTGTCCACAACTTGATCAAATTCATCTAACATTTTTGCATAAATTACTTCTCCAATATGATTTAACCTAAAGCCTTTTTCATATGCATCTTTAGCTATTCTTATCCAAGTAAGATTTCTTTGTCCAAGATGCATTACACCTTCAATGTAGTTTAAGAAATAGTGAAGTCTTCTTTCTAGTACTGGTTCAAAGTCCTTTTGCATATTTTGTCCTGCTATTTCAATAAGTATTCCCAAATTAAGTCTAGCAGGTGGCTCACTAATAGTATCTAAGTCAGGACCTATTACAGTTATTTTATGATCTTCAACTTCTGATGGTTCTTTTTGTATAACAAGTTCCCATCCGTTTGTTTTACTACCACCAAATTCTACAAACATATCATTTTTTCTAATTCTTTCACCTTCAAAAGCTGCAGCAAAAGAAACTGGTATTGGAAGTTCTGTAACCTTTATTTTAATTTTTCTAGCTTCAAGAGATGTTTTTACTACTTTATCATAATCTTTTTGAGTTAATAATAATGTAGGAACTTCTTGTACTTCTTGGTCTGTTATTACTGGGAATCCAAGAGCTATTGCACCTGCACCTGCTGATACTACAAGTTCACTTAATGGACCAAATGCATTTACAAAAGCAGGTACTCTTTCTGCTGTATATTGCATAAATTTATCAAATTGTCCTGCTTCAAGTCCTCCAAAAATTAATGCTGTTCTTATAGCTACTGATACAACATGAATTACAGAAGTAACATCATATCCAACTGGTATAACTCTTAAGTCAAGTCCCATTTTTACATTAGCTTCAACAGCTTGATCTATTACTTTTCCAACTAAAAATGTTAATAATCCTTTAGATTGATAATCTTTAATTACCTTTGCAGCTGTTTCACTATCTGGACATTCACCAAGAACTACTGCAATTCCTGGTATATCACCTGTAACTAGTGGTACACCTAAAGAACGTATAATTGGATCTGATACAAATCCAACACAAGGTTCATTGTATGGAGTTTCTTCTTTTACATATTTGATAACTTCTATTATTTCTGCTGCAACAGCTGTTGCAAGACCAGAATTTAAAGCTTTTTCTAAATTTTCTTCCTCAACAATTAAACTTTTAACTACATCTAATGCTGATTCAAGTTCACCTAAATTAGTTATTTTCTTTCCTGTTGCAGCATAAATTATTGGAATAGAATATGCTGTATCAGGGAAAGCAACCTTATAATCTTTTCCTTTTTCATTTATAGCTTCACTTACAAGATTCTTAGCTGCATCTAAAGCTTGATTAGAACCTGTAAAAATAGTTTGAAATAAATTCATTATTGTTCCTCCCCTTCTATAAATCTAAATAAGAATCTGCATATAATACGCTTCCATTTATAACATCACAAGTTTTTATAGTTTCCATTAATCTCTTATCACATGGATTCATAATTGCAGAAGTAAGTCCTGATTGAATAGCCATTGCAGCAAATGTTGCATCCATTATTGGTCTTAAAGGTTTTGGAGCTCCATTTGAAACATTACTTAATCCACAAACTGTTTTAAGTCCCATTTCACTAATTAATCTAACTGCTTCTAAAACTTCTTTCTGCTTATCTTGCATTCCTTTAATAACTAAAAATAGAGGATCGAATAACATATCAGTTGGCTCTAATCCTTGCATCATACCTCTTTCAAGCATTTCAGTGCAATAAGCCATACGCTCATCATTATCTCTTGTAATACCTTCTTTTGCACATAATGCAATTATCATAGCATCATTAGCAGCGGCTACATCTATCATTCCAATTCTCTCACCGGCATCTGCTGAGTTTACAATTGGTTTTCCTTTTTCTCTATTATAAACTTTTATTCCAGCTTCAATAGCTTTCTTATTTGTTGTATCTAATGCTAATGGAATATTATCAAATTCATTTTGTAAAACTTGGACTGCCCAAGGCATTAATTCTTCTCCATCTTTTTCTGCTGGTCCTATGTTTAAATCTAAGTAATGAGCTCCTGCATCAATTTGTTCTTTTGCTCTCTTTATTATTGGTTCTGGATTTCTTTCAGCTAATGCTTTTCTTATAGTTGGAGATATGCAGTGTATTCTTTCCCCAATAATCATAAATTTATCCATCTTTTTTTCTCTCCCCTTCTTTTTTTTAGATTTTTATACTATCATTCACATAAAGGAGTTACCCCTTTATGTGAATGTTTAGCTAACATTCTTACTTATTTAAATTCTCTTAAGAATTTTGGAATGTGTAGAGCTTCTGTAGTTCCAACTACTATTTCCCATCCAGGTAGGTTTTCTTCTAAATCTCCCTTAAGTACTGCTACTTTTCCTGGAATTATAAGTTTTCTACATTTAGTTTTATCTTCTACTCCACTTTCTTTAATAGCTTTTGATATACTTGATGCTGTAAATTTACCTGCTGCCCAAGCTGTAAGTACTGAATATCCACCAGCATCAGGAATAACCATCCATACTGGTACTTTAGATCTTTCTACTTCCCCAGATACTATAAAATAAGTTAAAGCAAAGTCAACAGTAACCATTACTGGAGAATTTTCATCTGGGTTATTTATTGGATATACTTTTGGTTCAACTCTCATTGGTCTTTGAGGATCAGTAAATATATTTTGTCTTATAGCAAATAATGAAAGTGCTCTAGCATAATCCATATCACTTAAAACAATTATTGAACCATATTTCATAGTAAATAATGTACTCAAAGCTGCTTCCATATATTTATCATTTTTAGAAAGATCATTTACAAACAATACTGAAGGATAACCAAATGTTCTATCCTGTCCTTGTAAATTCATTCTTCTTATTTGTACTGTATTTTGAAATGCTTCTTTTATTGAAGAACAGCCTGGATCAAGTACTAATTGCTTATATCCTTCTTTATGTATATCTTCAACTAAAGAGTGTAATTCCTCTAAACTAGAAGCTTTTACTCCTAATGTTATTTTATCTGCTTTTACTAATTGAACCATTTCTTTATAATTATCTTTTGTAGCACCATAAGCTACTGGGTTATCATCTTTAACTAGTGGTAAAGCTTCTTTCATAACTTCAACATCTTCACAGACTAACATGTAAGCAAGTTTTAATCCACTATTTTTAACTTTGTTTATTAACTCTATATATCTATCTTTATTGCCAGCATATTTTAATGCAGCAATTTCAACCTTCATTTCTTCTCCGATTCTTATATAATCTACTTTTTTAATATTTTGTAATTTTGTATCTACTTCTTCATCTGTCATACTGTCAGAAAATACTACAGCAAATCTATTTCTATTTACAAATGTTTTTTCATGACGGAATAAAACAGTTTCTCCACCTAATTTATATTCACTTTCACCTTTACCTATTGTTATAGTTTTCATCAATGGTGCTGTTGCTTCTGCTAATTTTTCTAAAGCTGCTGGATCCATGTGTGGACATTTGCTTATATCAACAGCTCCTGCTGCAACTTTCATAGAAAATGCTAAACAAGTTGGGAAACCACAATCTTTACAATTCTTTTTTGGTGTCAATTTAAATATATCTAATCCTTTTAAAGCCATTTTAAATCCTCCCTTAAAAATATTAAAATATTGAAATCTTCCTCATTTCACTAATTTAATCCTTTAAAAACATTGAAACCTTCCTTATTTTTCAATTAATTATTAAGCCAATAATTCGCTTATAAAATTCTTAATAGTTTCTACTGATTTTGGATGACGTAAAACTACTGCATTTGAACCTCCAGCTAAAACTCCTGCTGCTGTAGATACTTCCATTGAAATACCTCTATCTTCTTGATTTCCCCATTCAGGTGTATCTTTTTCTAACTCTACTGCTTCTTTTACTTTCCAAGTTTCAAATGAAACTGGTGTAATGATTGGTGTTTGAAGAGTTTTATCATTTTGTCCAAGGGCTGCAAGTTTAACTCTATCTAGCGTAGAAGCTAAATACTCAAATCCGTAACCTGCTGCTGAACATCCTACATTTGAGACTACATTATCAAGTTTTACTCCTAATTGGTTTATTAATATGTTTAATTGTTTTGCTAAGTTAATATCTACTGCTGATTCAGCTCCAACTTTGTGACTATATGCAAGTGCTCCTGCTGCTGCAATAGTTTTGTAATTTTCTTCTACAGCTGATAATAATAAAATATTATGACCATCTAATTCCTTTGCTATATTTTCAAATAATTTAGCATCTTTTTCATGATTTCCTGTACCTGCTACTACTAATGGTGTTTTTACAGCTTCTGCAACACCTTTTACAGTTTCTGTACATTCTTCTACTGATTTATCTAATCCACTTGGATCTGCACCTTGTAATCTTAAACATATAAAATCTGGATTAAATTTTTCTTCAACAAATTTAGCCCATTCTACAGTGTTAGAAGAAACATCTTTATATATTTCTTTTAGTGAATCTATCCATTCTTCTGGACACACATCTATAATTTCCATTCCAACTTTTGGTGTATTGATTATATCACCATCAAATGTATAAAATGGAAGTGTATTTTCTCCACCAATCTTTATAGCTTTTTCTCCTGTTCCTATTTGAATTTCATTAATCTTACCTGAATATTTTTGTATTGATTTTTTGAACATATCTTGGAATCCTCCTTTAGTTTTTTCTTATTTATAATTGAATTTTTGTTAATATACTTTTTAATGCTTTTTTAGACAAACTTTCTTCTGGTAAATTAACTAATGGCTTTCCACTACAATCATATTCATATACCATGGGATCCATTGGTACAACTCCTACTAAATCTAATCCTTGTTTTTTTATTTCTTCATTTATTCCTTCATTCAATTTCATCTCTGGAGCTCTATTTACTATTAGACAAATTTTAGAAACATTTAAATTTAACTCATCTACTAATCTTTTTATTCTTCCTACAGCTTGAATTCCTCTTCTAGAACAATCGCTTATTAGTAATAAAACATCTATATTATCAACAACTTTTCTACTTAAATGTTCCATCCCTGCTTCATTATCAATTACTATGTACTTATAGTTTCCAGCAAGAGCATCTATTTGGGTTTTCAAGACTCCATTAACATAACAGTAACAACCTTGTCCTTGAGATCTTCCCATTACTAACATGTCATATCCATTTCCTTCAGTTAAACAACTATTTAACTTATACTTTAAATAATCAGCTTTAGTCATTCCTGCTGGAAATGCATCTCCAGAAAGTGATTTTTGACTTACTTCTTCTCTTATTTGGCCTAGTGTATCTTCTATTTCTTCTCCTAGTACTTCATTTAAATTTGCATTTGCATCTGCATCTACTGCAAGTATTGGTGTCTTATTTTTCTTTATCAAATAATCAATTAACATTCCTGTTAATGTAGTTTTTCCAGTACCACCTTTACCTGCTACTGCTATTTTATATCCCATAGTACGACCTCCTTATACTTTTCACATAGAGCTTATATAAGCTCTATGATATTACACTGAATGAACACTTTGTTTTTCAACATCATGTACTGCTTCCATAACTGCTTCTGATAATGTTGGATGTGGATGTATTACATCTCCTACTTGTTCTGTAGTTAATCCTAAATGTACAGCTAATGTAAATTCTCCAAGTAAATCTGTTGCATGTGCACCTATTATTACTGCACCTATTATTTTACCTTGCATATCTGCAACTACTTTTACAAACCCTTCAATTTTATCCATTGCTTTAGCTTTTCCTAATCCTCTAAAATCAAATTTTCCTATCTTATACTCTATTCCTTGCTCTTTTGCTTCTTTTTCTGTAATACCTACACTTGCTACTTCTGGATCAGTAAATACACACCTTGGAACTGCTTTATAATCCATTTTTTTATTTTTTCCTAAAGCATTTTCTACAGCTACTGTTCCTTCTTTAGAACCAACATGAGCCAAAGCTGGTGAATTTACAATATCTCCTATTGCATAAATCCCTTCTATGCTTGTCTCCATTTTTTCATTTACTATAACTCTTCCTCTTTCTGTCTCTATTCCTAGTTCTTCAAGTCCTAAACCTTCTGTATATGCTCTTCTTCCTACACAAACAAGCATTATTTCTGCTTCTAATTCTTTTCCACTTTGAAGAACTGCTTGAACTTTATCATCCTTAATATCAACTTTTGCAATTCCATTCTTAACATTAAATTTTATTTTATTTTTCTTAAAAGATCTTTGTAATTGTTTTGCTACATCTTCATCTTCAAATGGAATCAAATGATCTACCATTTCTACAATTTGTACTTTTGTTCCTAATGTATTGAAAAATTGTCCTATTTCACATCCTATTGGACCTCCACCTACAATTATCATAGATTGAGGTATTTTCTCTAAACTCAACACTTCATCACTTGTTATAACTTTTTTACCATCATAAGGAAATAATCTTGGAACAACTGGTACTGAACCTGTAGCAAGAATTATCTTATCTGCTTCTATTATTTCTTTATTTCCATCTTCTTTACTAACTTCGATTTGATTTTTGCTTACTAATTTAGCACATCCTCTTACAAGTTTTACCCCTTTGCTTTCAAAAAGGAATTCAACTCCCTTTACAAGTTGAGTTACTACCTTTTGCTTACGGTTCATGATAGCGTCAAAATCAGTTTTTACTTCACCTTCTATATTAAATCCATATTTATTAGCTTTATTTATAATTTCTAAAGCTTCTGAAGAAGCAATTAATGCTTTAGTTGGTATACAACCTACATTTAAACAGGTTCCTCCTACTTTTCCCTTCTCAACTACAGTAACATCAGCACCTAATATAGCTGCTTTTAACGCCGCTACATATCCACCTGGTCCTCCTCCAATTACAACTATTTTCATTTTTATTCCCCCTACAATTTAAAGTTTATAATCCTGCTTTATCTAATATTACAGGTACATTTTCTTCAGCACCTATAGCCATTATATGAACTCCTTCACATAATCCTTCTTCTTTTATTTGTTTTATAAATTCTGCTGCTATATTTATTCCTTCTTGAACTTTATTGTCAGTTTTTTTCATTCTTTCTATTATTTCATCTGGAACATACACCCCAGCAACATTTTTGTTCATATATTTAGCCATTCCTGCTGATTTAAGTGGTATTATACCCACCATAACATTTGTATTTAAATGTTTTGTCTTATCTCTAAATTGTCTTAAAGTGTCTATATCAAACACTGCTTGAGTTTGAAAAAACTTAGCGCCTGCTTTTATTTTCTTCTCCATTTTTATGATTTGAAGTTCTAGAGGTTCATATTTAGGAGATACACAAGCACCTAAATAAAATTCAGGTGAACCATTTAACTTATTCCCCATCATATCTGTACCTTTTGTTAAAGTGTCTGCCACTTCAAGTATCTCTACACTATCTAAATCATACACTGGTTTAGCTCCTGGATGATCTCCAAGTATTGTATAATCTCCTGTAAGAGCTAAAACATTTTGAATTCCAAAAACTCCTGCAGATAAAAATTCGCCTTCTATAGCTATTCTATTTCTATCTCTTCCTGTTATTTGAAGAACAGGTTCTAAACCTTGGTCTTTTAATATCTTACATGTTGCTAATGACGTAGCTTTCATACTAGCTGCTTGAAAGTCAGTAACATTAACCGCATGAACTCTTCCTTTTACACCTCTCGCACACTCAATTAAATGTGAAAAATTTGTACCTTTAGGAGGAGCCATTTCTGCCGTAATGCCAAACTCTTTTTTTTCAAAAGCATCTTTTAATAAACTCATAATAATCCTCCTTAAATAATTGTTACTTATTTCTTAAGTTAACTCTTGCAGGATGTGCACTAATTTCATAGTTTCTTGGCTTTTTTATTTCTTTTAAATTATCAAGTTTACCTAATTTTTTTAATCTCTCATAAATAAGTATCCATGCACAATCATTTTCAGGATTAACTTCACATTTTCCATCTTTTGCTCCACCACAAGGTCCATTTAATAATCCTTTGGCACATTTAGTTACTGGGCAAATACCTCCTGTCCATCCAAGTTGACAGTTTCCACATGCTCTACAAGCCTCTTCATATTTTCCTACTCTTTCAATTTCCCCAATAAACTCTGTATTGTTGCCTGGAATAACAGGAATATCAACTAATCTAGCAACAGTTTGAGTTCCATCACCACAAGCTAAAGATAAAATTGCATCTGCTTCTTTTAACTCTTCTTTTAATTTTTTTAAATCTTTTCTAACCTTTAGGTAATTACAAGATGGATCTAATATTGTATACCCTAAAACTTTCTTACCATTTTCTTCTAATTTTTGTTTCATTTCTAATACTTGTTCTTCACCACCAACTTGACATACGGTAGCACATAAAGAACAACCTGTAATTATTATCTTTTCACTTCCCTTAAGGTACATAAGTATCTCTTCAAACGGTTTCTTTTCTGAAATAACCATAGTCCTGCCTCCATTTAATTATTAACTACTAAAACATATGACTATATGAAAATTTTTACATGTTTTATAGATTATTTTGCATCTTACATGCTTTTATTACATGCTTTCCAAGTATGGAAGTAGTAACTGATCCTACCCCTCTTGGTACTGGTGTTATCATAGAAGCTTTTTCTGAACAATCGTCTGTATCAACATCTCCACATAATTTTCCATTTTCATCAACGTTTATGCCTACATCTATAACTACTGCACCCTCTTTAACATAGTCAGCTGTAACCATCTTAGCTTTTCCAACACCTACAACTAAAATATCTGCTTTAGATGCTATTTCTTTCATATTTTGAGTTTTTGAATGACATATCGTTACTGTTGCATTTTCATTTAATAAAAGCATTGATACAGGTTTTCCTACAACCATAGATCTTCCAATAACTACAGCATTTTTTCCTTTCATTTCTACGTTGTAGTGTTTTAATATTTCTATTACTGCTGTTGGTGTACATGGTGGAAATCCTGTTTTATCTCCACTCATTAGTTTTGCTACATTTATAGGACTAAAGCAATCTACATCTTTTTCTGGTGCTATAACATACTTGATTTCATCTTCATTTAGTTGTTTTGGCATTGGTCTAAAAACTAAAATACCATTAGTATGTTTATCTTCATTTACTTTTTTAAGTTCTTTTATAAATTCATCCTGTGATATATTTTCTGGATAAGCTTTAACTTCAGTTTCTATTCCAACTTTAGAATATCTCTTTATAGCTCCCTTTTCATATGAAAGATCGCTTGGATTTTCTCCAACTCTCATTATTGTAAGTTTTGGAGTTATGCCTTTACTCTTAAGCTGTTCTACTTCTTCTTTAAGCTTTTCAGTGATTGTATCTGCAACAGGTTTTCCTTTTATAATTTGTCCCATTTTAATTCTCCTCCAAATATATAATTAGTTTTATAGAAAAAACTTTATGTTAATGCTCAGTAAAATCCTGAGCATTAACAATTATTAAATTATCAATTTACTTTGAAAGACTCTTTAAAACTTTGTCATAAACTTCATCAGAAACCTCTATTCCTTCTTCTACTAGATGCTCAGTTTCTTTTTTTACTTTTTCTACATATTCTTTATCCTTAATTGAATTAATATTTATTATTACATTTAACTGTGCACCTATAATTGCTGATCTTAAACACTGTACACCTACTCCTACATCACTTATTGCTAATTTTGAACACTTATCAACTAACTCTTCATGAAGTTTTATAGCTTCATATGTCTTCTTCACTATTGAAACTGGAACTTCACAAGCTTGTTTCAATGCTTTTTCTAAAGTTTCTTCTTTTAATTTTTTCTGCTCTTCTGTGTCTTTTTTCATGCCATATGCCTTTGAAAGTGGAAGAAAATTTTCTGCATCTTCATCAATCATTTTTAATAACTCTTTTTGTATTTCTCCTGCTTTTAAAAGAATACTTTTAACTATATCCTCATATTGAGCATATTTTTTCTTTCCTATTGTTAAATTACAAACCATACTTCCTAATGCAGTTCCTACAGCACCTGCTAATGCAGCAGCTCCTCCGCCACCTGGCACAGCAGCTTTAGATGCGAGAACATCAATAAATTCCGTACATGTAATGTCGGCTAATTTCATAACGTATTCCTCCTAATATCTAAAACTTTAGAATAATCCGCTTATTACTCCATTCTCATCTACATCAATTTTTTCTGCTGCTGGTACTTTAGGAAGTCCTGGCATTTTCATTATTGAACCTGTTACTGCAACTACAAATCCTGCTCCTGCAGATACATTAACTTGTCTTACTGTAATCTTAAATCCAGTAGGTCTTCCTAATTTCTTTTGATCATCAGTTAATGAATATTGAGTTTTAGCAATACATACTGGTATATTTCCAAATCCTAATTCTTCTAGTTGTTTAATTTGTTTTGATGCTCCAGTTGTGAAATCAACATCATCGGCACCATATATCTTTTGAGCTATTGCTCTAATTTTGTCCTTAATTGGAAGTTGTACATCATATGCATATTCAAAATTATTTTCTTCTTCATCTATTAATCTCAAAACTTCTTTAGCTACTTCTTGTCCACCTTCGCCGCCTTTTGCCCAAACTTCTGATAGTTTAACATTAACTCCTAATTCTTTACATTTATCTTCAACTAGTTTTAATTCAGCTTCTGTATCAGTTGGGAATCTATTTAATGCAACTACTGCTGGTAATTTATAAACTTTAGTAATATTTTCAACATGCTTTAATAAATTTGGAAGTCCTTTTTCTAGTGCTTCTAAATTTTCCTTACTTAATTCTGCCTTTGGAACTCCGCCATTATATTTCAATGCTCTAACTGTAGCTACTATTATTACTGCATCTGGTTTTAACCCTGCCATTCTACATTTTATATCTAAGAATTTTTCAGCACCAAGGTCTGCACCGAATCCAGCTTCTGTAACTACATAATCTCCAAAATGTTTAGCCATTTTTGTAGCAATTACTGAATTACATCCATGTGCTATGTTTGCAAATGGTCCACCGTGAACAAATGCTGGTGTTCCTTCCAAAGTTTGAACCAAATTTGGTTTTAATGCATCTTTTAAAAGTGCAGCCATTGCACCTTGAGCATTTATTTGACCAGCTGTTATTGGTTTTCCTTCTCTAGTGTATGCTACAACTATTCTTGCTAATCTTTCTTTTAAATCAGTAATATCATTTGCTAGACAGAATATAGCCATTATTTCTGATGCAACTGTTATGTCAAATCCATCTTCTCTTGGTACTCCATTAGTTTTTCCGCTAAGACCATCTGTTATAAATCTTAGCTGTCTGTCATTCATATCTACAGCTCTTCTCCATACAACTCTTCTTGTGTCAATGTTTAATTTATTTCCTTGATATATATGGTTATCTACCATTGCTGCAAGTAAGTTATTAGCAGCTCCTATTGCATGTATATCTCCTGTAAAATGCAAGTTTATGTCTTCCATTGGAACTACCTGAGCATATCCACCTCCTGCAGCTCCTCCCTTAATCCCAAAAACTGGTCCTAATGATGGTTCTCTTAAAGCAACTACTGTACTTTTTCCAAGTTTAGATAAAGCATCAGCAACCCCAATTGCTGTTGTTGTCTTACCTTCCCCAGCGGGTGTTGGATTAATTGCTGTTGTTAAAATCAATTTTCCATTTTTACCTTTTGTTTTTTTCAATAAGTTATAATCTACCTTAGCTTTATATTTTCCATAAAGATCAATATCTTCTTCAGAAATATTTAGTTTTTTAGCCATTTCTCTTATATCTTGCATTTTAGCTTCTTGTGCTATTTCAATATCACTCTTAAATCCCATTTTAGACGCCCCCTACTTCTAACTTTTCTTTTATTTTTTTAACCTCACTTACAGTTTCTTTTGAGTCATAAGGAGATTTATTAACTCTATCACAGTCTCCTACACTTTCCCTGTAATGCATAAAACCTAAACATGCTTCCTTGTCCACATTTTCTAAAATGTATTTTTCATCTGCTTCATTTTTAACTTTGTTTCCTACAACAAATACTCTTTTTATGCCTAAATCATTAGCAAGTTTCCTAACATGTTTATATGTTTGAATGCTTCTTATTCCTGGTTCAATTACTACTATAAATACATCTACTCCTTGAGCTGTTCCTCGTCCTAAATGCTCAATACCTGCTTCCATATCCATTATTACTATATCTTTATTTTGTAATATTAAATGCGATGTAAGTTTTTTTAGCAAAACGTTTTCGGGACAAAAACACCCCATCCCTGCTTTATCTACAGTTCCCATAGTTAAAAGTCTCACGCCATTATATTTCTTACAATATCTATCTGGTATATCATCAACTTTAGGATTTATTTTAAACATCTTACCAAATGTTTCAGGCGTAGAGTTTGTTCTTTCAGCTACTAATTTTTTCATTTCTGATATGGGAACAATTTCATTAATAATTTCTGGTGGAAATCCTAATGCTAAAGCTAGATTAGGATCTGGATCACCATCTACAGCTAACACATTATATCCTTCTTCTGAATATATTCTACTAATGATAGCTGATAAAGTAGTCTTTCCTACTCCACCTTTTCCTGTAATCGCTATTTTCATTTTCATATTAGGTACCTCCTCTCTTGCTGCAAACACTATTATTACAAGTTAACTCTAATACATTTTATATTGTATTTTAAATTATATTCCTAATTTTTTACGTTTTTCTTCTACTCTCTCAACCATTTGTTGTGCTGCTTTAGTTGGATCAGTTTCAATATAGAATTTAGCTCCTACCATATCTTCCATTCTATTAGTTAAAATATCAACTACTTCTGGACCACCTGTTACTGGAGGTACTACTCCAAGCCAAGTATCAATTCCTGAACATACTACATAAGTTCCAATTGAAACAGCTTTTTCTGACATCCATTCTGGTGCTGCACCAACAACAGGTAAATCAGCTATATCTAGTTTTAAGTAATTTGCAACTTCTCCCACTAATTCTAGGATACGACTGTTATCAACGCATGAACCCATATGAAGTACTGGTGGTATATCTACAAGTTCACAGACCTTAGCAAGTCCAGCTCCTGCATATTTTCTAGCTTCTTTAGTCAATAATCCTGCTTTTGCTGCAGCTTGAGCAGCACATCCTGTAGTAACTACAATTACGTCATTTGCTATCAAATTTTTTATCATTTCAACATGACTTGCATCATGTTTTACTTTTGGATTATTACATCCTACTACACCAGCGGCACCTCTAAGTACACCAGATACTATACAATCAGCTAGTGGTTTTACAGTTCCTAATGCTCCTATATTAGAATTAGCAACTTTATCTAATTCGCTTACAATACCTTCAGTACTATATCCTACTACTGCTTCACTTTTAATATGTGGTATCTCAACTTTACTATTATCTCTATTTTTAAAGTTTAATATTGCTTCTTTTAGTATTTTCTTTGCTGATTCATATGGGTGCTCTTCATCCATTTCTATGTGAGTTGCACCTTTAATTCTTGCTTTTGGAGATGTTGTAATAAATTTAGTATGATAGTTTTCTGATAATTTTGCTAAAGCTGGCATTATACATTGTACATCGACTATTACTGCTTCTACTGCACCTGTTACAACTGCAAGTTCTTGTTGAAGGAAATTCCCTGCAATCTTAAGTCCATGTCTCATTGTTGCTTCATTAGCTGTACAACACATTCCTACAAGATTAATTCCATCTGCTCCTTGTGCTTTTGCTAATTCAACTATTTCTGGATCTTCAGATGCTAATATAACCATTTCTGAAAGAGTTGGTTCATGACCATGAAGTACTACATTTACTGAATTTCCTTCTAATACACCTAAATTCGCTTCTGTTGCTATAGATTTTGGAGTTTCAAACATAATATCACTAAACTCTGTAGCAGTGTATGATCCACCCCATCCATCACCTAAAGCTGTTCTCATAGCTATTTTAAGCATGCTTTCAGCATCTGCAGCACAACCAATGTGAGTTGAATGCATTATTGATACGATATCCCTGTCTATACCCCTTGGCATTATACCTATTTTATTCCAAACTTCTTTTCTTTTTTCTGGTACAGCTGTTGGTAAAGTTAATGTACCAAATTGTCTACCATATTCCTGTAATCCTGTTTTTGCTAAATCATGTGCTATATCATAAATATCTCTATTTTCAGTTTCTACTCCAAATCTTTTTGCTACTTTCATTAGTTTTTTCTCATCTTTTACTTTCAAATCACCATTTTCACTTGTACTATATAAATTAAAAGCTATACTTCTACCATGATCTGAGTGAGCTGCTGCTCCTCCTGCAACCATCCTTGCAAAGTTTCTTGATACAATAACATCTGCTGTAGCTCCACAAATACCTCTGTCATTTCCTTTACCTGGAACTGGACTTACTCTACAAGGTCCCATTGCACAATTTCTACAACATACCCCTGCTGATCCAAATCCACATGGTGTTTTCATATCAACTTTCCTATCCCATACAGTTTTTACCCCATCTTTTTTTGCTTTTTCGATAAGTTTATTTTGTGCCGTTTCATTGTTTAATATTTTCTGTTCCAATTTTTCCCCTTCTTTCTTACATATTTTTCATTTTAATTCATTTTAATTTTTATATAGAAATTTATAGTATATTTACAATTTAATTATAGTATGTTTTTAACGAAAAATAAACACATAATAACAATTTTTTAACAAAGAATATTTTATTTTAAAAAATATCAATTTTCTAACTATTTAGAAAGTTGAAATTATATGCACTAAATTCAAAAACCTGTAGTAAATTATCGAAAAAAGTTGAAATTTTTGTATGTCATTTGCTCTTTTTTTTAATATTATTCAAATATATAATAGTAATTTTCATAGTTTATTTGAATAAATATTATTTTTTTACTTTTTTTACAATTAAATCGGCTATCAACATTTGATATTTTTTTAACAAATTTCGACCATATGTGCTCCTTTATACATTTCAAACAACATTTATTATTTTATAAAAATAAACCTGTTGATTTTTAACATCAACAGGTTCTATTATTTTAATATTGTTTTTTTATAATTATCAACTCATGTAGTGCTCTAGTAGCCATTACATATTTAAGTTTATTACTACTTAATTCTAAATTATCCTCTAATTCATTATATTCATCCTCAATTAAAATAACACTATCAAATTCTAGTCCCTTAGCAAAGTACGATGGCAGTAAAACTACGCCCCCTTTATATAGCTTCTCTTCTCTATCTAACATATTGATGTATAACTTATTTTTTATTAAAGATGATATCTCGTTTACCTTACTTAAATCTTTACATATAATAGCTATACTTTCATATTCACTCTTCTGAAGTTGTTCGACATTATCCAATATTTCTTCTGATAATTCTATATCACTACTACATACTATTTTTTTAACTTCTTTACCATCTCTAACTAATGGAACTATGGATGTTTCTTGCAGATATTTATTAGCATATTCCATTATCTGTCTTGTTGATCTATAACTTTTGGTTAACTTAAAATATTCTGTATCTAAATCCTCTAAAATATAATTTAAATTATTCATAATATTATTAGAATTTATTGGTATCAATCTTTGATTTCTATCTCCTACTATAGTCATAGAATTACATTTTGTTAGTTCTTTTATAACTATAAATTGAAGGTACCCATAGTCTTGTGCTTCATCAATTACAACGTGTTTAATTTCGTTTCTTATTTTTAGATTTTCTAATTTTATTTTAAGATATAAAATTGGCGCAAGATCATCGTATGTTAACTGCTTCCAACCATTGATCTCGTTATATATCTCTAAACAATCAGGATTATCTAACCAGTGTAAATTTTTTTTAACTATTATTACTTCTTTTACTATATTTCTTATTTTAATTCGCCTTTGCAAATCTAAAAAACTTTCATCAAGCTCTAACTGCTCTTTATTTAATTTACTTATTTTTTCATTATATTCTTTTTGTATTTCTCTTACCTTTTCATCTCTACTATCTTTTAATTTTGAAAATATTATCCTCTTAATTTTTTTACTTCTTCTAAACAATGGCATATATTTATAATATTCATTAAACATATCTTCTATTTGTTTTGAACTTATGACTACTCTCCCATCAAATATTACATCTTGAATTTTAAAATACTCATTATTTAATTTACTTATTTTTTCATCTAAATTCTTTTTATACTCTTTAGAAGTTTTTAATAGTATATCTTTGATAAAATCTTCATCATTACTTATTATTTTTTCCATATACTCCGTTAAACTCATTATATCTTTAATATTTAAAATACCTAATGCAAAATCATTAAATGTAGTCTGTTTAACCCCTGTCTCTCCTAAACTTGGAAGTACTAATGATATATATTCCATAAAAATACTATTAGGTCCAAATATTAAAACTTTATCTTGAAGACTTTTTCTATAATTATAGAGTAAATATGCCACCCTATGTAATGCAATTGTAGTTTTTCCGCTTCCTGCCACTCCATCTACAATTACTGTTTTATCTTTAGGTTGTCTTATAATATCATCTTGTTCCTTTTGTATTGTCATTACTATATCTTTTAACTTTTCTTCAGCATTTTTACTTAAAACAGCTTGTAATACTTCATCTTTTACATCTAATACTGAGTCAAACATACCTAATAACTTTTCGTTTTTTACTATATATTGTCTCTTATTTAAAATATCAGTTTCAACTTTTCCTAATGGTGCATTATACTCTACTCTTCCTAATTTACCTGCATAAAAAAGCGAAGCTACAGGTGCTCTCCAGTCTATTACCAAAGGCTCATATTCTCCTTCAGGAGTAAGCCCAAATCTTCCTATATGTATTTTTTCTCTATCATCAAATTCTTCTTCTTCAAACTCCACGCTCCCAAAATATGGAGCATTCTGTAGTATTGTCATTTCTCTTAATCTTCTATCTATAGTTTTATAGGCCTCTTCTTTTATAAATCTCTCATGATCAAAATATTCTATTATTTTATCTTCATCATCTTTATATTCTTCTAAAACTTTCTTTCTATATTGAAGTAAGTTTTCTTTTATTGAATTTCTTTTATTTATATAATTTAGTATCTCATCTTTAATTCTTTTAATTACTTGAAATAAATGTTCTTTTTCTAGCTCAAATTCAAACTCTTGGTTAACATTTTTATTTGAATTTTTATCCACAAATTTTCCTCCATTTCTTTTTCTAAATTTTTACTAGCTCAACTTTCTCAGTTAATTTCATCCTAAGGCAAAATTCCCTTAATTATTAACTCAACTTTCGCAGTACAAAAACACTGTCTAGCGAAGGGAAATGATATATTGCGTAAGAAACATTTGAACAAAGTTTACAAGTTCTTAGCTTTACGAATTTGAAAAAAGTTATTTTTTAATTACTGATTCCTACGGAATATTAATTAAAAAATCTTTTTTCAATATGAGTAAAGCTTAGAACTTGTTACTGAAGTGAAAGGTTTCTGAGCAAGATATCATTTCCCGTAGCGGTTGTTTTTCATCTACGAAAGTTAAGATAATAAAATGCACAACTTTTAGTCATTGTGCATTTTATATATTATATCTATTTTTCCTCTTCTATATTCTTTATACTACCTAAAGACTCATTATCCTCTTTTAAATTTTCAATTTCACAATCTATATTCAAACTTTCTTCTTCACTACTCTTATCCTGATTTAACTGATTTTCTTCATTATCATCTTTTTCCTCTTGTAATGGCATTTCCGTATATTCTCTAACTATTTGCATGAATTCTTGACCCATTATAGTTTCTTTTTCCAATAATACTTCTGCAATCTTTTCTAATAACTCTTTATTTTCTTTTAAAAGATTTTTTGCTCTTTCATGTGCAAATTTTATTATCTTCAAAGTTTCCTCATCAATAATTGAATCAGTTTGTGCACTACAATTTTTAACTGGCTTACCATCTAAATATCTACTACTTGGAGATTCTAATCCCATCATATCAAATCTTTCACTCATTCCATATATAGTAATTATATTCCTTGCTGTCTGAGTAGCTTTTTCAATATCATTTGATGCTCCAGTAGATATCATATTAAATTGTATTTCTTCAGCACTTCTACCTCCAAGCATTACTGTAATCTGGTCTAACATTTCATCTTTAGATACCAAATATTTTTCTTCATCTGGAAGTTGCATTGTATAACCAAGAGCTCCCATAGTTCTTGGAACAATAGTGATTTTATGTACTGGATCTGTATTTTTAAGTAGGGCTGCCACAAGCGCATGTCCAACTTCATGGAATGCAACAGCTTTTTTTTCTTTATCTGATAAAATTCTATCTTTTTTCTCTTTTCCTGCTATTATAACTTCTACAGCTTCTTCTAAATCTTCTTGAATTACTTGTTCTCTTCCATTTTTAACAGCTAAAAGTGCTGCTTCATTAACCATATTTGCAAGATCTGCTCCAACCGCTCCAGGAGTTGCTTTTGCTATAGAATTTAAATTTACCTTGCTAGACATCTTAACATCTTTTGTATGTACTTTTAAAATTGCCTCTCTACCTTTTAAATCTGGTCTATCTACAATTACTCTTCTGTCAAATCTACCCGGTCTTAAAAGAGCCTTATCTAAAATTTCTGGTCTATTAGTAGCTGCTAATATAACAACTCCTTTTGAACAATCAAATCCATCCATTTCTGTTAACAACTGATTTAATGTTTGTTCTCTTTCATCATTAGTAGATATGTTATTTTCTCTACTTTTTCCTATAGCATCTATCTCATCTATAAATACAATACATGGTGCTTTTTCCTCTGCTTGTTTAAATAAATCTCTTACTCTTGATGCTCCCATACCTACAAACATTTCAACAAATTCTGAACCTGATATTGAAAAAAACGGAACTTTAGCCTCACCTGCTACAGCTTTAGCAAGTAACGTCTTACCTGTTCCCGGTGGTCCAACAAGCAGTGCTCCTTTTGGAAGTTTAGCTCCTATTTTTGTATATTTGTCTGAATTATGTAAAAAATCTACTATTTCAACTAAAGACTCTTTAGCTTCATCTTCTCCTGCAACATCCTCAAATGTTATACCTGTTTCATCTTCTCCATAAATTTTGGCATTATTCTTACCAAAAGACATAACACCATTTCCCATCTTTTTATCCAACTTACCAAAAAGAAGTTTTCCAAGAATCATTATAAAAAATATTGGTGCTATCCAATAAAGTAAAAAATCAATAATAAAACTATTATTTTGTGATGGAGCTCCAAATTTAGCACCACTTTTCATTATTGTATCTAAAAACTTGTTTTCTGCATTGGAATAAGGAATTCTTCCTGTATACAGTGCTTCTTTGTTTATTCCACTATTCTTTGTTGGAACAACAATTATCTTATCACTTTTTATGTGAACCCGTTCTATTTTCTTTTGATTTGCTAATTGTAATAATTTATCATAACTAATTTCTTCTGTTTTAAAAGAACTATATAAATAATTTGCTATGATTAATATAATAGCTGCACCTATTATGTACGATATTATATATTTCTTTTTCTTATCTAACATTCTCTTCCTCCTTAGATATCATCTTCATTTAAACAGTCTAAAAATATTTTACTCTTAACCTACTTATTTTTCAACTAATATTCAAATTTATATTATGTATATTCTTTAAATTTTTTTTTAAACAGAAAAACTCTAGCATAAACATTTTATGTCTACACTAGAGCTTTTATTATGTGTTGATACTCTAAAATTATTATTTTGCTAATTCATATATAGCATGGCCATAAATTTTAGCATTTAAGATTAAATCTTCAATTTCTATATATTCATTAGGTTGATGATCTAAATCTGGTTTCCCTGGGAAAATTGGTCCGAATGCTACTATGTTAGGCATTTCCTTAGCATAAGTACCTCCACCAATTGAAAGTAATTTAGCTTCTTCACCTGTTTGTTCTTTGTATACTTTTTGTAAAGATTTTATTAATGGATGTTCTGGTTCAAAATATAATGGTTCTTGATGTACAAAGTTTTCTACTCTTATTCCAGTACCATCAATTTTTGCATTAAATGGATTCATCATATCATCTAATTTTTTAGTTACTGGATATCTTAAGTTTAATGTCATTAGTGCTTTTTCTTCGTTTATATCAACAACACCAATATTAAATGAAAGTTTTCCAGAAGCTTCATCTTCAAGACATACTCCAAAAGATTCTCCATGAGTTTCCATTCCAACATTTTCATTCATAAATCTAATAAAATCAGCGACATCACATTTTCCTAAATTTAATTCTAGTAAAAATGCAAATAATTGCATTATAGCATTTTTACCTAAATGTGGTAAACTACCATGTGCAGACATTCCTACTGATTTCACGTTAACTTTATTGCCTTCTACTTCTACTTTTATATCATATCCTGTCTTTTTAACAAATTCCTCTGCTGCCTTTACTATTTCTTGAGGATTTTTTGCTGTAAGTTCAGCATGACATTTATCTGGAACCATATTCGCAGCATTTCCACCCTTTATAGTATTTATAATAATATTTCCATTTGATTTAGCATTTAAGTCTTTAACTATATTAAATATTGTTATTCCTTTTTCTCCATTTATAATTGGATACTCTGCATCAGGAGTAAATCCTAAAACTGGTGCCTTTTCTTTTTCTAAATAATATTCTATTTCTTTACTTCCAGTTTCTTCATTTGTACCAAAAATTACTCTTACTCTCTTATTTAATTTCAAACCAGCATCTTTGATTGCTTTTAATCCATAAAGTGCTGCCATTATAGGTCCTTTATCATCTAAAGTTCCTCTTGCATACATTTTACCATCGTGAATTTCTGCTCCATATGCAGGATGTTTCCAGCCATCTCCTTCAGGCACAACATCTAAGTGACCCAATACAGCTACATAATCATCGCCTTCACCATATTCAGCATATCCTGCATAGTTATCTATGTTTGCAGTTTTAAAGCCTAATTTTTCACTTATTTTAAGTGCACATTCAAGGGCTTTTGCTGGTCCTTCACCAAAAGGCATGCCTTCTTTCTTTTCCTCTTCAACACTCTTTATTTTTACTACTTCTTGTGTTGAAGCTATTAATTCATCTCTCATTTCATCAATTCTTTTATTAATTTCCATTTACATTTCCCCCCTAATTTCTTGGTTTCCTATTTCAAAGGAAATCCAACCTTTTCTATTTAAATATCTTAAATACATTATAAGCCTATTATAGATTGGATGACAAGAGTCTCCACATTCATCAATTTTTACTTCTTTATACTCTTTAGCTAACTTAGGGTGCTTTAATAGAATTTGTCCGATATCGTATACAGAATTTTTTTCATCAATTGCTTTCCAAACTTGTGTACCTAACTCATCTAATTTAATATCACTAACTGCTGGCTTCTTTACAAGCCATCTCATGAACCTTTCGATTACCTTATCATGATGAAAAATAATATAAACTCTACCATCTCTTATTTCCCATTCTTTATGTTTCTTCTTGGGTTTGTACAATAAAAAATTATCTTCTTTCATTTTATCTCTTTTATCATTCTGTTCATTCTTAAACATATACACCCTCGCTTATAATTTATAATAGGGAAGAGCCAGTTGACTATTGACGTCAAAAAGCTCTTCTTATTTTATTTTTATTAACTTTCCTATTGCGCTACTTCTTCAACTTTAGTTGAAAATTTATACATCCAAATTCCTAATAATAAGAATGTTACCGCTGAAGTCCAATGGTTATTAGCTATTGCTGGAAGAATTTTAGGTCCAATAGCTATATTTAATTTAAGTCCTGCAAGAACAGCTATAACTATACCCATAATAGCATCTCCTGCAACAAGACCTGATGAAAGAAGAATTCCTCTTTCTGTTTGAATTTTTCTTTGGCCTTCATTATTTTTGAATTTTTTATCTACTAATACTCTAATTATTCCACCAAACAATACTGCTGCACTTAAATGTATTGGTAAATATAATCCAAGTGCTACTGGAAGTATTGGAAGTTTAGCAAGTTCACAAAATACTCCAATTGCAACTCCTACAAATACTAATGTCCATGGAAGTTTTGCAGTCATAACTCCTTTTACAACCATTGACATAAGTGTTGCTTGAGGTGCTGGCACAGCCTTTGTTCCCATACCATATATACTATCTAACATAAGTAAAACTCCACCTGCAGCAAATGATGCTATAACTACTCCCGCATACATTCCCCATTCAACTTTTTTAGGAGTACCACCAATTATATATGTAGTTTTTAAACTTTGAGCAGCTCCACCTGCTACTGCTATTCCTATACATACTACTGCACCTGCAGTAATAGCTATAAGCATCCCTCTATTACCAGTATAACCTAGTGCTTTTAATACTGCTGTTACAAATAACAATGTAGCTATTGTCATACCTGAAACTGGGTTATTTGAAACTCCTATAATACCTGCCATTCTAGCTGATACAACTGCAAAGAAAAATGCAAATAATACTACAAGTATTGAACCTACAACTCCTAATTTTAATCCTGGTAAAAACCAGCATAATATAAATGTTAATACTGCTCCACCAAGAACCCAAGACATTGGTGTATCAATATCAGTTCTTTTCATCTCACCATTAGATCCTTTTTCTCCTGTTACTCCTGCCATTGCTGTTTTAAAGGATTTCACAATAGTTGGTAAAGATTTACCAAGACTTATGAATCCACCTGCAGCAACTGCCCCTGCTCCTATATATTTAATATAATTACTCCAAATTGCCCATGCATCCATATTTTTAATTAACTCCGCTGATGGAAATAATGGAGCTGCTAATCCTGCTCCAACATATTTTATTAGTGGTATTAATCCAAACCATGCAACTAAAGCTCCACCAAACATGTAAAGCGCTACTTCAATACCAACTATATATCCAACACCAGCAATTGACGCCATAGCATCAAATCCAAAAATAGTTCCTTGAAGTTGTGGAATAACCCAATCTGGCGTATCTTTCCATAGTTTTAATCCACCTGATAAAAATTTAAAAGCTCCACCGCCAAATAAACCGGCCATAACTGTCTTAAAGCCTGAACCACCTTCCATTCCTGTTACAAGAACTTCAGATGCTGCCATACCTTCTGGGAATATTAACTCTCCATGTTGTTCAACAATAAGATATTTTCTAAATGGAACTACAAATAAAATTCCTAACAAACCACCAAGTGACGTACAAATAACTATTGTTACTAAACTTAATTTAAGACCCCACATTATTATTGCTGGAAGTGTAAATATAATACCTCCTGCTATTGACTCACCCATAGCAGCTATAGATTGTATCATATTAGCTTCTAATATATTATTCCTTTTAAAAACAATTTTTAACAATCCAGCTCCTAAAATTGATGCTGGTATACCTGCTGCTATTGTAAGCCCTACTTGTAATCCCAAATAAACATTAGCTGCAGCAAAAACAACTGCTAATAAGCAACCAAAAAAAATAGACACTACAGTAGTTTCTGGCATTGCCACACTAGTAGGTACAAAAGGAACATATTCTTCACCTTTTATACCACCATAAGCAGTGTGTGAAAGTTTTTTCTTTTGCTCCATATTATTTACCTCCTTACATTATGTTTTACAAAATTTTTAGTAATTACTAAACTTACACTAAACTTAATTTTCTCAAAATTAGCGCTCCTACATAATACCATATCAATAAATAATTATTAACTAGCGAATTTACGCAATAATTGCAATTATTCAATCTTATTACTGTTTATGATGAATTTAAACCTTCTTTTATCGATTTATGTCTGATTTTGAGTCTTTGTATACGTTACCATCTTTTATTTATGAAAATTGATTTTGATTAAATTTAAAATTTCAAAAAAAGAATTTTATGATTAATTATCAAATTTTATATTACGTACAAATACGCATATTTGTTTTACTAGTGCATACATAAATAAAAATATTAAGTCTTTATGTCAATAAATAAATGAATTATTATACTTCATTTATTGCATCAATATTTTAATAAAATTTTATTAAAATAAATAATATTTTTACTTCTATGGGAAATTATTAAAATTTTTTGACATTTAAAAGAAATTCTAGTAAAATAATATATGTATTATGATATTAAATTATATTCACTAAAAAAAGTATTTTATTATAATATTTATACTATTTAAAAAGGGGCTCCCCCCCTTTTTTTGTTGTGGTATTATTTAATAGAGGTGAATTAATATGGATATTATAAAATTATATGGAAACATAGTTAAAAATAGTATGAAAGATTCCAAACATACATTAAATTTAATACGATTTGGTTTATCTCTAGAAGAAAAACGTTCTTATATTTTACCAGATAAACAATTACCAAATTCCTTAAAATACTTAAATCAAATATGTCTAAAATTTATATTAGAACCTTTAAAAAAACAAAATGAATGTGCTTTCGTAAATCTATTTGCACCAACTGAAATTTTGCACTCAATGAATATATATCCTCTCTTTGTAGAAGCATTTTCTTCATTTTTGTCAGGACTTAAATGTGAAGATAAATTTATAGATAATGAAGAAAAAACAGGATTAGGAGAAACTCTTTGTAGTTATCACAAAGCTTTCTTGGGTGCTTTAGAATATAATATACTTCCTAAACCTTTATTTTCTGTAACTTCTTCAATTATATGTGATGCTAATATAAACACCTTTAGACATGCTGCTTATAAATACAATATTCCTCTATATACTTTAGATATACCCTACAAATATTCAAAAGATAGTGAAGTATATGTTGTAGAACAATTAAAAGAAATGATTGATATGATTGAAAATATAACAAATAAAAAATTAAGTCAGACAAATTTAAAACAGGTTATACATAATGAAAATCAAAGTAAAATATATATGAAAAAATATTTTAATGAATTAAGTACTAAATATTTTCCTAATACTTTAACTATGGAAATGTACAAGCTCTTCACTTCACATGTATCTATGGGAAGATGCGATACATTAAATTTTTACAAAAAACTTTACAAAGATATAAAAAATATACCTTCTAATACTAATTCAAATACCAAAAGAATATTGTGGGTTCACTTGCTTCCTTTTTATCATGAATCTTTAAGAAAGTGTTTTAACTTTAGTGATAAATATCAAATTCTAACTTGTGACTTAAACTTTGACTATATGGATGAATTAGATATAAATAATCCTTTAAACTCTTTAGCAAAAAAAATGATTTTAAATCAATACAATGGAAGTTTTCAAAGAAAAATAGATAATATTATAAAAATGTGTGATATTTTAAATGTAGATGGAGTAATTAGTTTTTGTCAATGGGGCTGCAAACAATCTAGTGGAGGTTCTATGCTTTTGAAACGTGCTCTTAAAGAGAGAAATATTCCTGTACTATCAATTGATGGAGATGGTATAGATAGAAGAAATAGTTCTTCTGGACAAATTCAGACAAGACTAGACGCTTTCTTAGAAATACTTAATAATTGAGGTGATTTTATGTTAGGGTATGTATGTAAATATACTCCTGTTGATATAATAGAAAGTTTTGGTGAAAAAGCTTATAGAATAAACCCAGTAGTTTCTAATTTTAATAAAGCTGACAGTTTATTACATACAAATATGTGTGCTTATTCAAAAGCTGTATTAGAAGAATGCTATAATAAAAATATAGATAAGCTAGTTTTAGTTAATTGCTGTGATAGTATTCGTAGATTATATGATGTATTAAAAAAAGATTCTTTTTTTAAATTTATTCATATGATTGATCTTCCAAGAAAATTGAATTTTTATTCTCATAACTTATTTTTAAATGAAATATCAAATTTCATAGATTCGTATGAGAAATTTTCTAACAAAAAATTTAATGCAAATAATTTATCTAAAATATTAGATTCTAAATTAACTAATTGTCATAACAACGTATGTACAAAAAATAATATTATAGTACTTGGTGCTAGGTGTGAAAATTATCTATTAGACATTATAAATAAGACTAACTTTTCAGTTGTTAATTTAACTTGTACTGGAGACAATTTTAATTATAAAAATATTAATATTAATACTAGTAAAAATTTAGTTAAAAACTACTGTAATACTCTACTCAATCAATTTCCATGCATGCGAATGTGTGATACAAATCCTAGATATGATTATATAAAAACTAACAAAAAAAATATTACTGGTATAATATATCACACCATAAAATTTTGTGATTACTATTCCTTTGATTATGTAAAACTTAAGAATTTATTTGATATTCCAATGTTAAAAATTGAAACTGATTATTCTCTACAAAGTCAAGGACAGCTAAAAACAAGAATAGATGCCTTTATGGAATCCTTAAAAAACAGCTTAAATGATTCACCAAATAAATCTCTTAGAAATAGTTCTCTTGAGCCATCTAATAAAATCACAGCTGGCATAGACAGTGGTTCTACTTCTACAAACGTTGTTATACTAGATTCTGATAAAAATATACTTTCTTATTCTATCGTTAAGACCGGAGCTAAAAGTTTGGATGGTGCTGAAAAAGCTTTAAAATTAGCTTTACATAAAGCTAATTTATCTTTGGAACAATTAGATTATGTGATTTCTACTGGTTATGGAAGAATAAGTATACCTTTTGCAAATGAAAAAGTAACAGAAATCACTTGTCATGGAAAAGGTGCTTATTTTTTGAATAATAACATAAGAACTATAATAGATATAGGTGGTCAAGATAGTAAAGTCATTTCTCTTGATGATGCAGGTAACGTAAAAGATTTTGCAATGAATGATAAGTGTGCTGCCGGTACAGGTAGATTTTTAGAAAATATGTGTAGAGTTTTAGAAATATCTATAAATGATATAGGTAAAGAATCTTTAAAATGGAAAAATGATTTAACTATAACAAGTATGTGTACTGTATTTGCTGAATCAGAAGTTGTATCTTTAATAGCACAAAACAAAGACAAAAGCGATATACTTCACGGGCTTTGTAAATCAATCTCTAATAGAACATTATCTCTTGTTAACAGAGTTGATAAAAAACAAGAAATAATGATGACAGGTGGAGTAGCTAAAAATATAGGCGTTGTAAATACCTTGCAAGAATTACTTAATGAAAAAATATATGTACCAAAAGAGCCAGAAATAGTAGGTGCTCTTGGCGCTGCTATTATTGCCTTAGAAAAGCTGCTGCAATAGTATCTATCTTTGCAGCAGCTAATATTTCACATCTATAATTTAAATTTCTATTTTAATTTTCCTATTCTGTTAAATGGGAATATTATAAAACGTGCTTTACCCTTGATTTGTTTTGCATCTATGTATGGATTATACCAATAACGTGCATCTAAAGAATTTGCCCTATTATCTCCTAAAAAGAAAAACTTATCTTTAGGAATTTCAAAATTAACTCCTGTTTTTCCACCATTATTAACTACATATTCTTGTTCAATTTTATTGCCATTAATGTATACTGACCCATCAGAGGTAATTTGAATTTTATCACCAGGCACTCCTATAAGTCTTTTAATTAACATTTCCTTTAGTTCCTTTGAATAAAAAACAACTATATCTCCTCTCTTTAAATTTTCTGTTTTGTATACTTTAGTAACTCCAATTCTATCTCCAGGTTTTATAGTTGGATACATTGATTCAGTAGGAACTGTTATTAAGAAAAATAAAAATCTATTTATTAAAAAAGCAAGAACTAAGGCTGCAGCAAGAGGTGGCAACCATTCTTTTATAATTTTTTTCATCCCCAACATCCTTTCATATTTATTTATTTGAACATACTAAAAGAGCTACATTTTCAACATGTGCTGTGTTTCCAAACATATCTACAGGTTGGATTTCAATAGTCTTGTATCCTAATTCATTTAATATTCCTAAATCTCTAGCAAGAGTACTAGGATCACATGATACATATACTATCTTCTTTGGTAAGCTTCCAGCTATACAATTTAATAACTTCTCATCACAGCCCTTTCTTGGCGGATCAACTACAATTACATCTGCTTTTTTTCCATCTTTAATAAGTTTTGGAATTTCATCCTCTGATTTTCCAACTATAAATTCTGTATTCACTACTCCATTTATTTCTGCGTTTTTTACTGCATTTTTTATTGCCTCAGGAATTATTTCCACACCATATACTTTTTTAGCTTTTTCAGATAAAAATAGTGATATAGTTCCTGTTCCGCAGTATGCATCAAATACTGTTTCTTCTCCTGTAAGCTCTGCATATTCTAAAACCTTATTATATAATATTTCTGTTTGTACAGGATTTACTTGAAAAAATGATAAAGGAGAAATATTAAATTTAAATCTACCTATATAATCTGTTATTGTATCTTTACCCCATAACAATTTACATTGTCTACCTAATATAACATTTGTTTTTTTATCATTTATATTTTGAACTATACTACAAATTCCCTCTATATTATCCTTAAGTAAATTAACCAAATCGCTTTTACATGGAAGTGAGTTTCCATTAGTAACTATAACAACCATTACTTCACCTGTTTTAAAAGCTTTCCTTACCATTATATGTCTAATTATACCACTATGGTGAATCTCATCATATGGCTTAATTTTATTATTTTTTATCCATTTTTTCATTATCAAAATTACATCATCTGCAATTTTATCCTGTATATAACATATTTTCATATCTATTATATTATGACTTCTAGGAGCATAAAACCCTATTACAGTTTCTCCTTTTTCGTTAACTCCAACTGGAAGTTGTACTTTATTTCTATATCTATAAGGCTGCTTCATACCTATAGTAGAATGTACTACTACATCTTTTAGCTTACCCATTCTAGATATACAATCTATAACCCTTTGTTTTTTTATCTCTAATTGAAAGTTATAATCTAAATGTTGAATATTGCATCCCCCACATCTATTATATATATCACATACAGGCTCTATTCTATGAGGAGAACTTTCTATTATTTCTATAACTCTACCATATGCATAATTTTTCTTAACCTTAACTATTTTAACTTTAATTTTTTCTCCTACTATTGCTTGTGGTACAAAGACAGTAAAATTGTCTATTTTTCCCACACCTTCACCTTCACACCCCAACCCATTTATTTCAATAATATATTCTTTATTTTTTTCAACTGGGATACTTCTATTCATATTATCAACCTTTCACATATTATTAATATTCATGATTACAACATTTTTAATTATAAACTAATAATAATAAATCGGCAATAAATCTAAAATCTAATTGCCGATTTAACTTTACATATTAATTAATTTCTTTTTTTGAATGTCTCACATTTAGTTTGTTCTTTGGTAAATGCTGAATCTCCATGAATATATACATTGCTTGCAATACATGTATTATTTACATTGTGAATACAATTTATGGCTTTACATTTTATTTCTGGACTCATTTCAATAGATTCTTTAGTAAATATTTGTTTAAATTCTCCTGTTACATTTATATTAAACATATTAGATAATGCATTTTTTATACCTTTTTCAGCAAAATTATCACAATTAGTACCATCACTGCTTACTGAATTTATTCCCATAATATCAATTTTATTTGCTGTGCATAATCCATTTTCATTATTAACACAATTAGAAGCGCTACAAGCAAGTTTTCCACTCATAATAATACCTCCTTTTTTATTAGTTTTATTCTTATCACCTGTTTTATACTAAAAACTAACAACCAAAGTAAGTATAGTTTTACATTTTTTTAAATTAAACAATATATATTGTTTAATTGTATATTAAATACAAAAATTTTATAATTTTTTGCATAAAAAAAGGCACCACTAGGGTGCATTGATGTAATCAGTCGCCTTTACTTTCTATTATAATATTATATACATAATATTATTTAAATATTCACATACTAAGTTATTATTTTACAACATATTTCAATATATATCAATAGAATTATAGTTAAAATTTATTAATAAATATATTTTTTTAATTCACAACTCATTTTAATACTTAATATAGTTTAAATTTTTATGATTAACATAAAAATAAAGGAATGAATTTTATCATTCCTTTATTTAAATTAGTTATCTTATATTAGCCCTTCCGCTGTATATAACACCTCTTGTTGCGTCCATTGTAATGAATGAACCTGTTTTTACTATTGTAGTAGCATCAGCTGCTGCACTTATAACAGGTATATCTCTTGTTAAACATTCAATAGACATATGAGATGTTAATCCACCTTCTTCAGCAATAACACCTACAACTCTATCTAAAACATCAATATATTCTTTATCTAATGTCTTTACTACTAATATTTCTCCCTCTTGAACTAATTTATTTGCTTCTTCAGGAGAATTAATAACATGTGCTATTCCATATGCTGGTTTGTTTCCAGCTCCTTTTCCTTGAACTAAAATATCTCCTACAATATGAACCTTTAACATATTTGTTGTTCCTGAATATTGAGCTGGTATTCCTGCTGCTATTACAACAAGATCTCCCTTATTTATATATTCATATTTTAAAGCTTCATTTACAGATTCATTAATTAACTCATCAGTTGTTTTAAATGTTGATGTAACGATAGGAAATACTCCCCAATTTAAAGCTAATCTTCTTGCTACCTTTTCACTTGGTGTAGCTGCAATAATTGGACACTCTGGTCTATATTTTGAAACTCTTCTTGCTGTATTACCACTTTGAGTTGCAGTAATTATAGCTGCTGCTTTTAGTTGACTAGCTGTAGTGCATGTTGAAAGACTTATTGCATTAGCTACATTTGGAATATGAGCTTCCATTTTCTTTTTAAGAATTCTCTTATAATTTATAGATTCTTCTATTCTTTTAGCGATTTTTGCCATAGTAGTAACAGCTTCTTCTGCCCATTTTCCTTTTGCTGTTTCTCCACTTAGCATTATAGCATCAGTACCATCTAAGATAGCATTAGCAACATCTGAAGCTTCTGCTCTTGTTGGTCTTGGATTTCTTATCATTGAATCTAACATTTGAGTAGCAGTTATAACTGGTTTACCAATTTTATTACATTTTTCTATAATCATTTTTTGAACAACTGGAACTTCTTCAGTTGGTATTTCAACTCCAAGATCTCCTCTTGCTACCATTATACCATCTGAGAATTTTATAATATCATCGATATTATTTACACCTTCCTGGCTTTCTATTTTAGAGAATATTTTTATATCATTTCCACCATTTTGGGCTAATAATTTTCTTATCTCTAAAACATCTGAAGCTTTTCTAATAAAAGATGCTGCAATCATATCTATATCTTGTTCTATACCAAATAATAAATCTGCTTTATCTTTTTCTGTTAATGCAGGTAAATTAATTGATACTCCTGGAACATTAATACCTTTATGGTTACCTATTTCACCACTATTTTTAACAACACATTCTATTTTGTTACCATTTATGTTTTCAACTTGTAGTCCTACTAAACCATCATCTATTAAAATAGTATCTCCAATTTTTACATCTTTACATAAATCATCATATGTTACAGAACAAATTGTTTTATCTCCAATTACTTCTTCACCAGAAACTATAGTAAATTTTTGACCTTCTTCTAATTCAACTGCTCCATCTTTAAAATTACCTGTTCTTATTTCTGGTCCTTTTGTATCAAGAACTATGGCTATTGGTTTATTATACTGTTTTCTTAATTCTTTAACCAAATCCATTCTCATTTTGTGTTCTGCATGGTCTCCATGAGAGAAATTATGTCTTGAAGCATTTAAACCTGCTTCTATTAACTTACTTAACATTTCTCTACTATCACTTGCTGGACCTATAGTACATACAATTTTTGTTTTTCTCATAAACTATTCTCCTCTTATCTAAAATTTATTATATTAGATTATTTTATGTTATTAATAAGATAAGGCTCTTGCTATATCATAAAGTCCCTCATCAAAAGTTCTTTCCATAGATAGTGCTTCATTGATATCTTGATCCATGATTTTACCATCTTTTGTTCCTACTACTCTAGCAGTCTTTCCATCTAGAAGCACTTCTACTGCTCTTGCTCCTAATCTTGCTGCTAAAACTCTATCAAATGCTGAAGGACTTCCACCTCTTTGTATATGTCCTAGAATTGTTGCTCTTGCTTCAATACCTGTAACTTCTTCTATTTTCTTAGCAAGACTTTCTGCTCCTCCAACACCTTCTGCTAGCATGATTAAATTATGCATTTTTCCTCTTAATTTACCTTCTAGTATTGTTTTACATAATTCATCTATATCATATCCTTTTTCAGGAACTATTATACTTTCTGCTCCACCTGCTATCCCAGCATAAAGTGCAATGTCTCCACAGTTTCTACCCATAACTTCTACTACACTAACTCTTTCATGTGAAGTTGAAGTATCTCTTAATTTATTTATTGCATCTAATACTGTATTTAATGCTGTATCAAAGCCTAATGTATAATCAGTATAAGATAAATCATTATCTATTGTTCCTGGTATACCTACAGCAGCTACTCCTAATTCTGATAATAGTCTAGCTCCTGTAAAAGAACCGTCTCCACCTATAACAACAAGTCCATCAATTCCAAAAACTTTTAATACATTAGCAGCTTTTTTTCTTCCTTCAACTGTTTTAAACTCTTCACATCTAGCTGTTCTAAGGATTGTTCCTCCTCTGTGAATTATATCAGACACACTATGTCTGTTCATTTCAAATATTTCTCCGTTCATTAATCCACTATATCCTCTTTGAATACCCATTACTCTTAGACCTTTGTCTAATGCTGTTCTTACAACAGATCTTATTGCAGCATTCATTCCAGGTGAATCTCCACCACTTGTTAGTACTCCTATAGTTTTCATACGCTACCTCCTATGACCACTGGGACTATTTATGTCCCACTTTTATTAGAATTACACAAATCTTACTGACAATATCCTACACATTTTTTATTATATCACTTCAATAAATATTTTTCACTATTAATATATAATTATTCATGTTTTTTACCTTGTTTTTATTTATTATTTTAATAAATAATTTTTAAACCTTCAACCTTTGTTTTTAACCAATAAATTAAGTATATATAAGCCTTAAACCTTTTCTTTAATAATAAAAGCATATATTGCTAAAAAACACTTTTAATAACTTAAAATTAAAGCTATAAAAACACCTTTTAATCAATATATACTTTTTAAATTTACTATATACCTATATTATTGTTTTTTTACATTTAGTTCTCCAAATGTATTTATTAAAAACTCCATAACTTGTAAATCCTCATTTACCCATAAGTCTCTATCTACTCTATATTTTTTTCTATCTTTTTTAGTACACATATAAATAGGGATATTTCCCTTATATTCATTTAAAAATGATCTTATTTTCTTTAGAGCATGATTGATACTTTTCTTTTCTTCCACTAAAATATAAATTTTGTCACTATTTATCTTAATTAAAGGTTCAATACTATCACATAAAATCTTAGGTTGTTCTTCTTCTTTTATACTAACTCTTCCACTTAATATAACTAATTCATCCTCATTAATGAACTTATTATATTTTTCTAATATCTTTGGAAAAATAATAGTTTCTATGCTTCCATATAAATCTTCTAATTTAATAAAAGCCATTATTGTATTATTTTTTGTAATTTTTCTTTTTACCTCTGATATTATTCCTCCTATTATAACTCTATCTCCATCCTTAACTTTTAAATTTTTTTCATTTGAAACCATATTATCTTCTAATGACTCCTCTGAAACTATATCAGATATTTTAGTATCTACTAGTGCTTTTAGCGATTGCTTATATTCATCTAAAGGATGTCCAGAAATATATAAACCTGTCATTTCTTTTTCCATAGCTAAAATATATTTTTTATCAAACTCTTTTATATTTGGATACTTTATATCAAAACTTGTAACCTTTGTTTTAACAGTATCAAACATACTAATTTGACCTTGTATATTTCTTTTTCTTTCATTGTTTACTCCATCTAATACTTTTTCAAATACACCTAATAATTTTGAACGATATATATTAAAACAATCAAAAGCTCCACATTTTATAAGACTCTCTACTGATCTTTTATTTACACAACTTAAATCAATTTTATTACAGAAATCTATAAAATCCTTAAATTCACCTTTTTGCTCTCTAGATTTAACTATACTTTTTACAACATTAACGCCTACATTTTTTATTGCTGCCATGCCAAATCTAATTTTTCCATCTCCTACTGTAAACTCTGAAAAACTTTCATTTATATCTGGAGGAAGTACATCAATTCCATTGTCTCTTGCAAATCTTATATAATATGCTACTTTTTCACTATTTCCTTTAACACTATTCAACATTGCAGCTATAAATTCTGTAGGATAATAGCACATTAAGTATGCTGTTTCATATGCCACTACAGCATAAGCTGCAGCATGTGATTTATTAAAAGCATAAGAAGCAAAATCCATCATAGAATCAAATATTTTATTAGCTGCTTCTTCATTTATACCATTTTTTAAACAACCTGGTACTTCAATAGTTCCATCTTGTTTTTCAATTCCATATATAAAATTCTTTCTTTCTTGCATCATAACATCATGCTTTTTCTTAGACATTGCACGTCTCACAAGGTCACTACGCCCCATTGAATATCCTGCTAAATCTCTTACAATCTGCATAACCTGTTCTTGATATATAATACATCCATATGTAACATTTAATATATGTTCAAGTTCTGGAGTAATATATTTTATATCTTCAGGATTTCTTTTATTTTTTAAATAATTAGGTATTTCTGACATTGGACCTGGTCTATATAAACTAATCCCTGCTATGATATCTTCTAAGGAATCAGGTTTTAACTCTTTCATAAAACTTGTCATACCTAAAGACTCAAGTTGAAATACTCCTGTAGTCTTTCCAGAACCAATCATTTTATAAACATTTTTATCTTCAAAACCTATATTATCTAAATCAATAGTAATATTTTTTGTTGTCTTTATTATATCTAAAGCATCACGCATAACAGTAAGTGTTCTAAGTCCTAAAAAATCCATCTTTAACAATCCAAGTTCTTCAAGTGTTCCCATAGTAAACTGAGCAACTATATTTTCTTCATTTTTTTGAAGTGGAACATAATTAACAAGAGGTTCGGATGCTATAACAACTCCTGCAGCATGAGTAGATGTATGTCTTGGAAGCCCTTCTAAGCTTCGTGCTATATCTATAAGCTCTGTAACTCTTTCATCATCATCATATACCTTTTTTAATTCAGGATTTAATTGAAGTGCTTTATCTATGGTTATACCTAAAACTGAAGGAATCATCTTTGCTATTCTATCAACCTCTGCATAAGAATAATTCATAGCTCTTCCTACATCTCTTATACAAGCTCTAGCAGCCATAGTTCCAAAAGTAATAATTTGAGATACATTATTTTCTCCATACTTATCTACTACATAATCTATTACTTCTTGTCTTCTCTCATAACAAAAATCACTATCTATATCTGGCATAGATACACGTTCTGGATTTAAAAATCTTTCAAAAATAAGTCCATATTTTATTGGATCAATTTTTGTAATACCCAATGTGTATGCTACAATAGATCCTGCTGCTGACCCTCTTCCTGGTCCAGTCATTATAGTATTTTCTCTTGCAAATCTAATAAAATCCCATACTATCAAAAAATAATCTACATATCCCATCTGTTTTATGATACCAAGTTCATAATCAAGTCTTTTTGTAAGTTTATCATCAATCACTTCATATCTTTCTTTTAAACCTTCATAACATAATCTTCTCAAATATGTATAATGGTCTAATTCATATGGTAGTGGAAAATTAGGTAATTTAGATACATGAAATTCATAATCAAAATTACACTGTTGAGCAATTTTGACAGTATTATGTAAGGCATCTTTTACATATGAAAATTGTTCATACATTTCTGTAGGAGATTTTAAATAAAATTGATCTGAAGGATATCTCATTCTATTTTCATCTTCAATTGTTTTACCTGTTTGTATACATAGTAAAACATCATGAGATCTATAATCATCTTTTGTAATATAATGAACATCATTAGTTGCTATAAGAGGAATATTCAACTCTTTTGACAACTGAATTAATTTATCATTTACTTTAAGTTGTTCTTCCATTCCGTGATACTGAAGTTCTAAATAGAATCCTTCTTTAAATATATCCTTGTATAATAATGCTGTTTTTTTTGCTTTTTCAATATCACTTTTTAATAAATGTGATTGGACCTCTCCTCCAAGACAAGCACTAGTTGCTATTAATCCCTCACTATGCATTCTTAAATATTCATGATCTACCCTTGGCTTATAATAAAAACCATCTATAGATGCTTTAGAAACAATTTGCATAAGGTTTTTATACCCAATATCATTTTTTACAAGCAATACTAGATGGTATGTATCATTTTCCTTATTGTTTTCTTTTGTATACATTGATTTTTCAGCTACGTATATTTCACATCCAATTATAGGTTTTATTCCTTGTTTCTTAGCTTCTTTATAAAACTCAACACATCCATACATAGTTCCATGATCAGTTATAGCTAAACTTTTCATTCCCAATTCTTTAGCTTTTGAAATAAGCTTATCTACTTTACCTGAACCATCTAGTAAACTATATTCGGTATGAACATGTAAATGAACAAAATCTATATTATTTTCAATTTGTTTCAAAACCCTCACCACACTTTTACTACATTAACATTTTAGCTGATAGTATAGACTTTGCCATTAGTTCCTTATTTTTATCATACATTGACACTTCTATCTTACAAAAATTTCTTCCTATACCAATTACCGTACTATATATATCAATAGTTCTATTCATTTGAACTGGTTTAATAAAATAAGTAACTATATTATCAACTGATATATTAACGTTATTTTCATATTTTATGGTTAAAACTCCTATAGTAGAAAGAAGCATATTTAATGCTCCACTAGAAGCTGTACCAAATTCATCTAACATTTCAGGCACTATTTCTCCACAACAATGTAATTTACCATCTAATTTTTCCAAATCAAAATTTTCTAAAATTAAATCTTCAAAAGTCTCTTTTACACGAGATTGCCTAGATGCATATTGAAGAGCTTTTATAACGTCTTGTCTTGTTATAACTCCAACTATTTTTTTCTTTTCAACTACAGGACACATTTTTATATTTTCCCATACCATTATATGTGCAGCATAAGCAACAGTAGTTTTAGGTAATACCACTATTGGATTTTTAGTCATTATTGTGCCAATTTCTTGTTCTTCATTAACTCTATCTTTTAAGTCTCTTAAAGTTACTATACCAATAACTTTATCATTATCATCTGTTATTGGATATCTCTCATATTTATAAATTTTTACTAATTGTTTAAATCTCTTTATCTTATCAGTAATCTTTAAACAATGTGCCTTCGTCATTATATCTTCAACTAGAATAATTTCCTTTTTTATTATGTTTTCTGAAATGGCTTTATTTATTATACTTGCAATAGTAAAAGTATCATATGTAGATGAAATTATAGGGAGCTGTTTTTCATCTGCTAATTGTTTTATTTCGTCACTACAATCAAATCCGCCTACAATTAATACTCCACAATTATTTATAAGAGCAAACCTTTGAAGTTCTTCCCTATTACCAACTATTACAAGAGATTCCTTTTCAATAAATTTTGATGCAGCTTCTTCAGTCATTGCGGCAATAAAAAACTTACTTAAAGTCTTATATATCCCATTTTTACCACCTAAAATATTTCCTTCTACAATATTTACAATATCACCATAATTTAAAGTTTCGGTATTTTTTCTCTCTACCTTTTCAACTCTAACTGTACCTACTCTAGGTATTGTAGTAACTATTCCTAAATTATCACACTCTTTAATTGCTCTATACGCAGTCCCTTCACTTACATTTAAATCATTAGCTATACCTCTTACTGAAATTCTTGAACCTACCTTCAGCGAACGTATATATTCTACTATCTTTTCATACTTAGACATAACAAAGTACTACCTACCTTCTTTTCTTAATTCATCTGCAATTTTTTCTATTTTTCTCAATCTATGATTAACACCTGATTTACCCACTTTAGGATTAAGCATTTGTCCTAACTCTTTTAGAGATTCATCTGGATATTTCAATCTAAGTTCTGCTATTTCTCTTAAGTTTTTAGGCAATCTTTGTAAACCTATTTCTTTTTCAATAAGTCTAATACTTTTAACTTGCCTTACTGCTGCATTTACTGTTTTACTTAAATTAGCCGTTTCACAATTCACAAGTCTATTTACATTATTTCTCATTTCTTTCATAATCCTTATGTTTTCTAAATAAAATAAAGAATTATATGCACCAATAATATTTAACAAATCAGATATCTGTTCTCCCTCTTTTATATATATAACATAACTACTTTTTCTTTGAATGACTTTTGAATTTAATCCATAAGTATTAATTAACTCACTTAATTGTTGTGCATATTCTTCATGATGCGTTACAAATTCTAAATGGTAAGTTTTTTCAGGATTGCTTATACTACCTCCACCTAAAAAAGATCCTCTTATGTATGCTTTTTTACACTTATCACAATCTACTAATTCTTGTGGAATAGTATAATCTAAAGAAAAAAGTTCCTCTTTTTTTATTATTCTAACCTCTTTCAATAATTTTTTAACTCCCATTTCTTCATTTATTAAAATTACATATACATTATTCTTTTTTAATGAATTATTCTTTTTTACCATAATTTTTGCATGAATCTTGAAATGGATTTTTAATAATTTGAATACCAATCTAGCAATAGCTGGATTTTCTGTACTTATTTTAAAGCTTAACTGTTTATTAGAAGCTAACGATATTGTACCACTAACCTTCATAATTCCAGATAACAAAGCCATTGTTTCTTCTTTACTAATATCGATATATCTACATACTTCACTTTTAACTTTGGATGAAAAGGACATTTTATTTCATTCTCCTTCTGTTTTCTTTTAATCTTTCTGATAAATAAAAATATTCTAGTATCTTCTTTCTATCATATAACAATTGTTTTTCCATAATAGTCTCAATTAAAATAGCTGACAATTTTTCTGTATCATGTCTTATAAGTCCATTTTTAATTTTTATAAAATCACCTTTTACAATACTAATACCCATATCAGTAATCTTATCTTCATCTATTTGTACTTTATGTGATGTCTTATCTAAATATTTATCCATAAACTGTTGGTTAACTTTTCCATCATCAACTACTGTATAATCAACAATTTTATCACCGGCATGCTTATATAAAGATTTTATATGATCTGACACAGTAAAATCATCTGTTTCTCCTGGTTGAGTCATTATATTAGAAACATATATTCTAACAGCTTTTGTCTTTTTTACTGCGCTGGCAATATCTTTTACTAGTAAATTAGGCATTATACTAGTATACAAACTTCCTGGTCCTAAAATAACAGCATCTGCATCATTTATTGCAACTACAGCCTCTTTAAGCGCTTTTGCATCTTCTGGCTCAATAAATAATCTATCTATTGCACTATTATCTTTTATTGCTTCATCCGCTATATTAGATTCTCCTTCAGCTATTTTTCCATTTTTTAATCTTGCTTTAAGTATCATATCATCTAAGGTAACAGGAACAACCTTACCCGTTACTGCCAAAACTGAGCTCATTTTTTGTACTGCATCTTCAAAATTATCAGAAATTCCATTCATTGCTGCTAAAAACAAATTTCCAAAACTTTGATTTTTTAATCTTCCATCTTTAAATCTATATTGTAAAAGCTCTTCCATAAGTGGTTCTGTATCTGCTAAAGCTAAAATACAGTTTCTTATATCTCCTGGTGGAAGTATACCTAAATCCTCTCTTAAAACACCTGAACCTCCACCATCATCACCAACAGTAACTATAGCAGTAATATTTGAAGTATAGTATTTAAGTCCTCTCAACATCGTAGAAAGACCTGTTCCTCCTCCTATTACTACAATTTTAGGACCTTTAACCAAAAGTCTCCTTTCATAGATTAAATTTCCTAACTTCCTTGAGTCAAATGAAACTTTTAGATAACCTTGATTTATAAGTGCAATTATAGACTTCATACCTTGATTTATTGAAATATATACTGCAAAAATCCCAACAATAATTGAAAATGTAAAAAAACTCAAATAATATGGATTGTAATATCGTTTATTAAGAAATTCAATTATACCAAAAACTATGAAAAGTATTCCCATAATACCAAATAGTATCCATCGCTTGACTTTTATGCCAGGCCTTAACCATTTAATAAACCTCATAGTTTTATACCACCTTTATGCACATCTTCATTTATATCTCTGTGATCTATTGTTACATTATTTCCATTCTTTTTTAATTTTTCATATATACAATTTGCTATTGTAACTGATCTATGCCTTCCTCCTGTACATCCAATGGAAATTATTAGTTGCCTTTTTCCTTCTTTTATATAATTTGGTATCAAGAATGTCAACATATCCTCTAATTTTTCTAAAAATTGTTTGCTTTCGTCATAATTTAAAACATACTCTCTTACATTACTATCATTCCCAGAATACTCTTTTAATTCAGGAATATAATAAGGATTTGGTAAAAATCTTACATCAAAAACCAAATCAGAGTCTACAGGTATTCCATATTTAAAACCAAATGATAATACTGTTATCATAAGTTTAGTTTCTATCTGATCTTTTTCGCCGTATATCATTGTTATTCTACGCCTTAACTGTCTGGTTGAAAGACTAGTTGTATCTATAATATGATCCGCTTTTTGTCTTACTTCCATTAATTTTCGTTGTTCGCTTTTTATACCATTTAATATTCTACCTTCTGGTGCTAAAGGATGTTTTCTTCTTGACTCTTTATATCTTTTTATCAAAACTTCCTCAGATGCTTCTAAAAATAAAATCTCATATTTATAACCTTGACTCTTTAAATATTTTAAACTCTTAAATAGATCGTTAAAAAATTTTCCACCTCTTATATCAATTACTAAAGCTATTTTATTTATTTTGCCTTCTGTTTGATAACAAGCTTCTGCGAACTTAGGAATTAATGTAGTTGGTAAATTATCAACACAAAAATATCCCAAATCTTCTAAACTTCTAATTGCTTGAGTTCTTCCTGCTCCAGATAAGCCTGTAACTATAACAAATCTCATCAAAAACACCCCGCTATTACTAATACAGTTTTATTTTATTATTATAACACAATAGTAATATGTTGAAAAATAACATATTATTATTTAAAATATAAAGCGATAGCTAAATTTTAGCCTTGTTAGGCTATTAAATCATGCATTAGCTATCGCTCTATTTACAAAATGCTATTTAATTATAAACTTTTTTTAAGTGCTTCTATAAATTTAACATTTTGATCCTTTGTACCTACTGTAACTCTCATCCATCCTGGCATACCTAAAAGATGTCCTGGTCTTATTATTAATCCTTGCTTTAATAATTTTTCAAATACTTGTTTATCATCAGTCTTTGTATCTACCATTATAAAATTAGCATTTGTTTTTATATATGGCAGTCCTAATTTATCAAATTCGCTGTACAAATATTCTTTTCCTTGTTTATTTACTTCATGTACTTTTTGAATAAATTTTTCGTCTTGCATAGCAGCAGCTGCAGCCTGTTGTGCAAATAAATTCACGTCAAAAGGACCTATAACTCTATTGAAATATCCTACTAATTCTTCATGTGCAATACCATACCCACATCTTAGTGAAGCAAGTCCATACGCCTTAGAAAAAGTCCTTAATATGACCATGTTTGGATGCTCTTTAAAGTAATCTAATGAATCTGGAAAATTAGAATCAGTTACATATTCTATGTATGCTTCATCCATAATCATTATTACATTCTCAGGAATTCTATTTAATATATTTTCAAATTCATTTTTAGTAAAAATAGTTCCTGTAGGATTATTAGGATTACAAAACCAAATTAACTTAGTTTTACTATTAATACTTTCAACCATTTTTTCAAGATCCAATCCGTTATCTTTCATTGGAATTTTTATTGATTTAGCTCCCATTAATTTAGTCGCAGCATCATAACGTGGAAATGTTACTTCTGGCATTACACTTTCGTCTCCAGCATTTAGAAAAGTATTACATATCATTTTTATCAACGCATCAGAACCTGTGCTTACAAATACTTCATCGTGTTTTACATTAAATTTATTAGCAATAATTTCTTTTAACTCATAATTTGAAGCATCTGGATATAGTTGACTTTCTTCAACTGTTCTTTTAATTGCTTCTTTAGCTTTTGGTGAACAACCTAATGGATTTTCATTAGATGCTAATTTTATTACTTCATCAATCCCTAATTCTCTCTTAACTTCACTTATAGGCTTCCCTGCCTTATACACATTGAGATTTAAAATTTCTTCTCTTACATTATACTTCATAAATAATCCCCCCAAATATAAAAATTTAATTTTTAAATTATTATTTATAATAATAGTTAATGGTCTTACATTTTAATTATTAAAACATAAAAACCATTAACCATTTTATCTATACTTATCCTATTTTATCTTCTTCACCAATTATTCTAACTTCTGGTTGAAGTTGTACTCCATACTTTTGTGAAACTGAATTTTGTACTATTTTTATGAGTTCTAGTATATCCTTTGCTTTTGCATTACCTTTGTTAATAATAAATCCTGAATGTTTATTAGATACTTGAGCACCACCTACAGAACTGCCCTTCAAATTGCTATCTTCTATTAATTTAGCAGCATAATATCCATCTGGTCTTTTAAAGGTACTTCCTGCAGATGGGTATTCTAAAGGTTGCTTTTCTATCCTTCTTTTTGTTAACTCTTGTATTCTTTTATTTATTTTATCGTAGTTACCTTTGCAAAGTTTAAAAACTACCTTTAAAACTGTATATCCATACTCAAGTATTGAGCTTTTTCTATATCCTAATTCTAATTGTTCTTTTGAAAGCTCTAAAATCTGTCCTTTTTTATCTATAACTACAGCACTTTTTACAACTTGAGAAATTTCTCCATTATATGCTCCAGCATTCATAGTAACGGCTCCACCTATACTTCCAGGTATTCCACTTGCAAACTCTAATCCTGTAAGACCAAATTTGGCAGATTTTTTACTTACACTAGATAATAATGCTCCACTTTCTACTGTGAGTTCTTCTCCTTCTATTTCCATTCTATTTAGTTTAGAAGTTTTTATAATAACTCCTCTTATTCCTCCATCTTTTACAAGAAGATTAGAGCCATTTCCTATGATATAATAAGGAATTTTTTGTTTTATACAAGTTCTTATTAATTCCACAATTTGCTCACAATTTTTAGGAGTTACCAATATATCACAAGGACCTCCAACTTTAAATGATGTATGCTTTTTCATTGGTTCATCAATTAGTATGTCTTCTGGATCTATTATTAACTCTATTTTATCTCTAAAATCCTTATATTGATTCATACTCTTTCTCCTTTAAATAAAATTAAATAAGTTCATATATAGTATAATGTATATTATATATCTTAATCAAGCACTATGTCTTGTACTTTTCCTTTTGAATGTAAATAATCAATAAGCTTTCTTTCATCAGTATTCATTATTAAACTATCTTCTATACCAACTTTTTCTAACATTTCTATTGCTTCTTTAAAATCTCCTATAGATTTACAAAAATGTGAATCGCTATTTATAATTATTTTTGTTTTATACTTTTTACATAGTTCAGCAATTTTAGCACAATTATCTTTACTTCCGATCCTAGAAGTTACAAATGAACTATTATTTATTTCTATTAAAACATTTTTTTGTTTTGCCGCCTTTATAACTTCTTCTTCCCATATAGGAAAACATGGATTACCTGAATGTCCAATTATATCTACATATGGATTGTCCATAACTTTAATAAGCGCTTTAGTGTTTTCATCCTTATTTCCTGGTTTCATACAAGCATCATGTAAACTAGCAATCATTATATCTAGTTTCTTTTCATATCTCTCAGGTATATCAAGATTACCATCAAAATCCATGATATTTGCTTCACACCCTTTTAATATTATAACCCCATTAACTTTTCTAGGTAATACCTTTAGATTACCAAAATAAAATATATTTGGACCTCCTGGCATAGCTGGTCCATGCTCTGTAGTACCTAAAATTTTTAATCCTTTTTTAGCTGCCTCATTGATATTCTCCATTAATGTACTATATGCATGACCACTAACTATAGTATGAGTATGTGTATCTAATATATTTTTCATCATCAGCACTCCCTTTATTTTTTAATTCTTATTATTTTTAAAATACTGCATTATGCTTTCACTAGCCTTAGCATTCATAGAAGGAGTACTTACTAATTCATGATATGAAGCCTTTTTTATATTATCAATACTTGAAAATTTCTTCAATAGCTCTTTTCTTCTAGTTGAGCCTATATAAGGTACTTCTTCCAAGACAGAATGCAGTACTCTTTTCTCTCTTAAACTCCTGTGATAAGTAATCGCAAATCTATGAACTTCATCTTGTATTCTAGTTATTAACTTCATCACTTTTGAGCTTTTATCTATAAAAATTTCTTCATAATTATATATTATGCCTCTGGTACGGTGTTTGTCATCTTTAACCATACCACAAACTGGAATATTTAAATTATATTTTTTCATAACCTGTAAAGCTACATTTACCTGTCCTATTCCACCATCCATCAAAATGAGGTCAGGGAAAATACAAAACTTTCCTTTACTGTAATTCAAAGTTTCATCTTTTATTTTTTCTATTTCATTAAATCCTCGGGCAAATCGTCTCTCTAATATTTCTCTCATACTGTCGTAATCATTAGGACCTTCTACATTTTTTATTTTAAATCTTCTATAATCACTATTTTTAGGTTTACCACTTTCAAACACGACCATACTTCCTACTGAATCTACACCTTGAATATTAGAAATATCATAAGCTTCTATTCTTTTAGGAACATTAGTAAGATTTAATAATTTTGCTAATTCATTTAAAATATTCTTATTCATTTCCTTATCCATAATATACTTTAATTTAAATTGTTCCAATGTTATTTTAGCATTTTTTTCTACCATATTCAGTAATTTTAGCTTATCTCCTTTTTTAGGTATCTTAATACTCACTTTTGCTCTCTTTTTCATAGTAAGCCATTCTTGCAGTAGTTCACATTCATTTAATGTTGTCACATAAATAGTCTTAGGTATAAAAGCTGTCCCACCATAAAATTCTTTTATAAAATTACTTATAAGATCTTGTTTTTTATATTCTCCTACATTCTCTAAAATAAAATGCTCTCTTCCTATTACTTTACCACTTCTTACAAAAAAAATCTGAATACAACTGTCTTTTTCATCTATATATATATTAATATAATCTTCATTTTCGAAATTACCAAATATTATCTTCTGTTTTTCACATATCTTATCTACTGCTATTATTTTATCTCGAAAACCAGCAGCCTTCTCAAATTCTAAATTTTTAGATGCTTCATTCATTTTCTCTATTAAAATCTTCTTTGTACTTTTATCTTTACCACATAATAAATCAATTATATTTTTTACAATATTATTATACTCTTCTTTTGATATGTACCCACAACAAGGTGCCTTACATAAACCAATATGATAATTCAAACAAGGAGTTGACTTTTTTTTATTCATTAAACTATTATCTTTTATATTTTTTTTGCAAGTTCTAAGTGGAAAAATTTTCTTAACAAGTTCAATTATTTCTCTTACTGGAGAATATTCCGGATACGGTCCAAAATATTTGGCTCCATCATTAACCTTATTTCTAGAGACAAAAACTCTTGGAAAATCTTCGTTTAAAGTTATTTTAATAAAAGGATATCCTTTATCATCTTTAAGTAAAATATTATACTTTGGTCTATACTTCTTTATAAGATTACATTCCAATATTAATGCTTCTATTTCAGAATCTGTTATTATGTATTCAAATTCTGCTATGTTCTTTACCATTTGTTTTACTTTTTCAGAATGATTTTTAGAATTTTGAAAGTACTGTCTAACCCTATTTTTTAATACTTTTGCTTTTCCTACATATATGACAGCTCCTAATGAATTTTTCATTATATAAACCCCTGGTCTATGTGGAAGTGCCTTCAAATGATACTCAAAATCAAACATAGATACACCCCTTGAAAATTTATTGTATATCATAATAAATCTATAATATTGCTGGTAATCTATAAATTATGTACATAAGTCCTACAACCATTATGAATTCTTCTATATACATTCCTTTCTTAGTACTTGTAGAAAAATTAAATGGGAATTTATATTTTTTCTTTTCAAATGGATATAATATAGGCACCCCTCTTGAAGTAAACATATCACAAATAAGATGCATGCCATATCCAATTATAAAATAATACGGTATATTTGAAATATTATATTTTTTTCCTAAATACGATGCTATAAAATTAAATGCTATTAATCCTACTAAACTATGAGTAATCCCTTCTCTATGAGAAGAAAATGCAATCATTATCAACATTATACCTAATACTTTCATCACTGGTTTATTTACATATAAATAATCTAAACATAATACAAGTATACCCAAACTGGCATAGATCGAAACTTTTGCGGATTTATTTTTAATAGGCAATATATATTTATTCAAAATTCCCTTTGGATGGTCAATATCTGGCAATAATGATGCTATAACCACTACTGCAATTCCTGTATAACTAAATTTCCCAGGCAATTTATCACATATTCCTACAAAAGTTACAATTCCAATGCCAGCATGAGTTCTTCCTGTCATATTTATCTCCTTTTTACTACAAATTTAGTGTACCGCTTGTTGTATTATCTTAGACGCAATTCTAGCTGCAGTACCTCCGCCCTGTCCTCCTTCTTCAACTATTACTGCTACTGCAATTTTAGGGTCTTCATAAGGTCCAAATCCAATAAACCATGAATGTGGCCTTGATTTACCATTTTTATTATCTTTATGATCTGCCGTTCCAGTTTTTCCACATATCTTTACATTCCATACATTAGCTGCTCTTCCCGTACCACTTGTAACTACTTTTCTCATAAATTTTTTCATTATTTCAGCATTCTCTTCACTAGTAACCCTACTAATTTCACTTGATTTTACTTCTTTTATAATTTTTTTGTTATGATCAACTACTTTATTCACGAGCATAGGTTTCATCATAACTCCATTGTTAGCAATTGTAGATGCTACAAGAGCCATTTGAATAGGAGTAGCTAATACTGCACTTTGACCTATTGCACTTTGAGCAATATTTCCTTTCTCATAGTCTTTGTATTGTGGAAATTTACTATTATCTATAGTTATTCCATCACTAGGAATATCTTTATTAAAATAAAATTTTTCCGCTGTTTTCTTTAACTTATCATTACCAAGTTCTATTCCTAAACTTCCAAAAACTACGTTACTAGAATGAACATATGCTTTTTCAAAATTAACATTCCCTAAAACTTCTCCGTTGTAATTACTTAAGCTTTCACTCTTATTAAATACTAATTTACCTCTATCTTTAAAATTTCTAGTCATAATATTATCTATATTTTCTAATGCACTTACTGCAGTAACAGTTTTAAATATAGAACCTGGTGGATACATTCCAGAAACTGCTCTATTTAATAGTGGAACATCTTTATTCTTTGTTATTTCACTCCACTGTTCTTCTATTTTGTTAGGATTAAAAGTTGGTTTAGATACCATAGCTAAAATTTCTCCTGTTTTAGGATTTAAAGCTACAACTGCACCCTTTTTATCTCCTAAAAAATCAAAAGCTTTTTTTTGAAGATTATAATCTAATGTAGTAACCAAATCATATCCTCTTTTTTCATTTTTACTTTTTGTTAAATTAAAAACACTTGAAAAATCCACACTATTAAGTGCCATTAACTCTTTGTCGTATTTATTCTCAAGTCCTGTTAATCCATATTTTTCATTTTCATATCCAATTGCATGTGCAAATAAACTGCCATACAAATATTCTCTTTTTTGCTTATTTTCCTCTACTCTCTTACTTTGTGCTATAGGTTTCATATTTTTATCATAAATTGTACCTCTCAATATAGCATTTCTTTTTGCCCATAATCTCTGATTATCTTGTCTATTTACTATTTTGGGCCCTACAAATATTTCAAAATACGTTATATATACTATTACTCCAACAAAAAAAATAAGAAAAATAAACATAACCTTTTTTATATTTCCAGAGATGTCTTTCATATTAATTTCCCTCCTCAGAAATTTTTTGCAATATACCTAAGGAAAAGAACGTTATAATCATAGAACTTCCACCATAACTTACAAGTGGTAAAGTTATCCCCGTAAGAGGTATAATATTCATAACTCCTCCTACTATTACTAATACTTGAGAGGCAATCATAGAACTATACCCTATAGCAATAAGTCTTGAAAAATTATCCTCTGCACGAATAGAAGCTCTTGTACACCTGTAAAATAAAATAAAGTACAAAATCATAATCGCCATTCCTGTTAAAGTTCCCAATTCTTCACAAATAGCAGCAAAAATAAAATCTGATTCCCGTACAGGTACAAACTTGGGATAGCCTAATCCTAATCCTGATCCGAACAATCCTCCACTAGCTATAGCTATGAGTGATTGTACTACTTGATAAGACTCATTAGCAGCATATTTCCAAGGATCTTTCCATATCATAAACCTAAGTCTTACATGCCCAAATAACTTATAACTTATAAAACTTCCTACTATAAATAATAAAACACAAACTAAAATATACTTAACTTTAGAAGTAGCTATATAAAGCATAGTAATTGATATACCGAAAAATATTAAAGCAGAACCTAAATCTCTTTGAAACACCATAAACCCTAAAGAAATCATAACCACTATAGCTGGTTCTATTAAATCTTTAAAATTTTCATATTTTTTAAGTGCTGAGGCTAAATATGCAACTAAAAACAGTTTAGCAAATTCAGATGGTTGAAATTTATAACCTAATATTGAAATCCAGTTTCTTGCTCCGTAAAGCTCTTTACCAAAGATAGTTCCTAGTGACATTAAAATTATTGTACATACTAAATAAACATATCTGTATTTATCAAATCTTTTAAGATCTGGAAGCAGCACTACAATTAAAATAAACCCTGCTACTCCAACTGAAAACCAAATTAACTGCTTTATTGCAATAGTAACATTTAACCTATATAAAACTGCTATTCCTATTACAGATAATATATCAGAAATAAGTAAAATATATTTATCACCATCTGGAAAAAATCTTCTAATAACAAAATGTGCATATCCTATAAGCAAACATAACAAAACTGCCATAATTAGTGCACCTTTATCAAAAGGTTTTTTAATCAAAAATAAATCGAAAAAAAACATTAAACATAAAAGATATGTATATCTTAAAAGTTTTTTCTCGTCTTTTAAATATCCCACTCAAAAGACCTCCTAATTTCTTTATCCAATCATCTTAAATGTTGATTTTCCTACTTGAATAATATCACCTGGTGATAGATAAACTTCTCCATTTATCTTTTCATCATTGATAAAAGTTCCATTAGTACTATTTAAATCTTGCAGTACACAATTATTATTCTTTACACCAATTCTAGCATGGTAAGATGATACATAGTTATCATATAAAATAAGAAAATTATCTTCTTTTCTTCCAATAGTTATAACACTGCTTATAGGTACTACACTTCCTACTTTAAAGTTAGAATTTCCCTCTATCTGTAGTATTTCTAATCCATATTTTTTTCTTTTTTTTCTTCTCTTTTTACCAGAATTTTTAATATCTTTATACATAATTTTCAGTATTAATGCTATTATAATGTAAATAACAACAATAATAATAATGGTAAAAATTTTAGAAATAAAACTTAATTTATTTAAATCCATACTTTCACCTTCTTCACATAAAATGCAATAGACTAGTTAATACTAGCCTATTGTAAATTATAACATCTTTTTTAGATAATGTCCTGTGTAGGAATCAATATTTTGGGCTACTTTTTGTGGAGTTCCAGTGACAATAATATTACCACCTTTTTCTCCTCCTTCTGGTCCTAAATCAATTATATTATCAGCACATTTTATCACATCTAAATTATGCTCAATTACCACAACAGTATTTCCATTATCTACTAATTTCTGTAATATTTTTATGAGTTTATTTACATCATCTATATGTAATCCTGTTGTTGGTTCATCTAAAATATATAAAGTTCTTCCTGTACTTCTCTTTGAAAGTTCATATGCAAGTTTTATTCTTTGAGCTTCACCTCCTGAAAGTTGAGTTGATGGTTGACCTAATTTAATATATCCAAGACCAACATCCATTAAGGTTTGAAGCTTATTTTTTATTCTAGGTATATTTTGAAAGAACTCTAATGCTTCTTCAACAGTCATATTTAAAATTTCATTGATATTTTTACCTTTATACTTTACTTCTAATGTTTCTCTATTATATCTTTTACCCTTACATACTTCACAAGGTACATATACATCAGATAAGAATTGCATTTCTATCTTTATTATTCCATCACCTCTACAAGCTTCACATCGTCCACCCTTTACATTAAAACTAAATCTTCCTGGTTTATATCCCCTCATTTTAGCTTCTGGTGTTTCAGAAAAGACTTGTCTTATTACATCAAATACTCCAGTATATGTAGCAGGATTAGATCGAGGTGTTCTTCCTATAGGACTTTGATTTATGTTTATTATTTTATCTATATTTTCTATACCTTCTATAGATTTATGTAGTCCAGGGTTTTTCTTACTGTTATTTAATTCTTTATTTACTCCTTTATATAAAATTTCATTTACAAGAGTACTTTTTCCTGAACCAGAAACTCCCGTTACACATGTAAAAATACCTAATGGAAATTTTACATTTATATTTTTTAAATTATTTTGTTTTGCACCATTAACTTTAATAAATTTACCATTTGATTTTCTTCTTTGTTTTGGTACTTCTATTTTTTTAACTCCTGTCAAATATTGTCCTGTAATTGAATTCTTACATTCTTTTATATAATCAACATTTCCTGCTGCTACTATTTCTCCTCCATGTTCTCCTGCCTTAGGACCAATATCAACTATATAATCTGCTTGTCTCATTGTATCTTCATCATGCTCTACTACAATTAAAGTATTACCTATATCTCTTAAGTGCTTCAATGTACGTATTAGTCTATCATTATCTCTTTGATGAAGGCCTATACTTGGTTCATCTAAAATATATAATACTCCAACTAAACTAGAACCTATTTGTGTAGCTAATCTTATCCTCTGAGATTCTCCTCCAGATAATGTACCTGCAGCTCTACCCAAATTTAAATAATCAAGTCCTACATCTATTAAAAACTTTAATCTACTTTTTATCTCCTTAAGTATCTGATCAGAAATTATTTTATCTTTTTCTGAAAGCTCTAATCTATCTAAAAAATCTACTTCATCCCTTATTGACATTTCACAAAAATTGAATATATTTTTTTCCCCTACAGTAACAGCTAATGCCTCCGGTTTTAATCTTGCTCCTTTACACTTTGGGCAAAAACTATTACTCATATACTCTTCTATTTCTCTCTTAATATAATCTGATGAAGTTTCTACATATCTTCGTTTTAAATTATTTATTACTCCTTCAAAAGTATGATTAAAAACCCCTTCTTTATCTTCTTTCTTAAAATGAACTTTAACCTTCTTACCATTAGTACCATAAAGAAGCACATTAACAACTTCCTTATCTAATTTTTTTATAGGAGTATCTAATGAAAACTTATATTCCTTACTTAATGCTTTTAATATAGAATGTGTCCATGAATCTTCTTTAAGGCTATTACTTCCAAATGAAACTATAGCTCCCTCCAGGATACTTTTGCTTTTATCTGGAATTATTAAATTTTCGTCTATCTCCATCAAAGTTCCAAGTCCATCACATCTATCACATTTTCCAAAAGGAGAATTAAAAGAAAATGTTCTTGGTTCTAAATCTCCGATACTAATTCCGCATTCAGGACATGCAAACTTTTCACTAAATAAAATATCTTCTTTATCTACTACATTTACAATAATAGTTCCTTCTGATATTTTTAGTGCTGTTTCAATAGAATCTGAAATTCTACTTTCAGATCCAGGTTTCACTATTATTCTATCAATAACTATATCTATATTATGTTTCTTATTTTTATCAAGTTTTATCTCTTCTTCTAATAATTCAAAAATTTCTCCATCTATTCGCGTTCTAACATATCCTTCTCTCTTTATTCTATCTATTACTTTAGTATGCTGCCCTTTTCTTCCTTTAACTATAGGTGCTAAAATTTGAATTTTAGTTCTTTCTGGCATTTGCATTATTTTATCAACCATTTGATCTACTGTCTGCTGCTTAATCTCCTTACCACATTTTGGACAATGAGGTACTCCTATTCGTGCATATAGTAATCTTAAATAATCATAAATTTCTGTAACTGTCCCTACTGTAGAACGTGGGTTTCTACTTGTAGTTTTTTGATCTATAGAAATAGCTGGTGATAATCCATCTATATATTCAACATCTGGTTTATTCATCTGTCCTAAAAATTGTCTTGCATAAGCAGATAGTGACTCCACATACCTTCTTTGCCCTTCTGCATATAATGTGTCAAAAGCTAAAGAAGATTTTCCAGAACCAGATAATCCAGTAAATACTATAAACTTATCTCTTGGGAGTTCTAAATCCACATTCTTTAGATTATGTACTTTTGCTCCTTTAATAAAAATCTTATTTTTCATAATTCACCTCATCTAATTACTTTTCTTTTTTTAAGTTTAATTATTTTATCCCTCAATTCTGCTGCTCTCTCAAATTGTAAATCTTTAGCTGCCATTCTCATCTCTTCTTCATATTTGTTAATGATATCATCAATACTTTTATTACTATTTTCTACTGCTTCTTCTAAGCTTCCATATTCCTCAACTTCTTCTGCTACAGTAGTAGCTTCTATAACTTCTCTTATGTCTTTTATTATTGTTTTAGGTATTATATTATGTTCTTCATTATAGTCTATTTGTATTTCTCTTCTTCTATTTGTCTCGTCAATTGCTGACTTCATTGCCTTGGTATACCTATCAGCATACATTATGACTTCACTTTTAGCATTTCTAGCTGCTCTTCCTATTGTTTGTACTAAAGACGTTTGAGATCTTAAAAATCCCTCTTTATCTGCATCTAATATAGCAACTAAAGCTACTTCAGGAATATCCAATCCTTCTCTTAAAAGATTTATTCCGACTAAAACATCAATCTTTCCTTTTCTTAAGTCTCTTATTATCTTCATCCTTTCGATAGTATGTATATCAGAATGCATATAATTAGTCTTAACCCCCATATCTTTTAAATATTGAGTTAAATCTTCAGCCATTTTTTTAGTAAGAGTAGTTATTAATACTCTATATCCTTTTGATGTAACCTCTCTTATTTTTGAATATAAATCGTCTATTTGTCCTTGTATTGGTTTTACTAATATTTTGGGATCCAAAAGTCCTGTAGGTCGTATAATTTGTTCTGCAATATTCTTAGAATGTGTGTATTCATATTGTGACGGTGTAGCACTTACAAAAACTACTTGGTTTAATTTCTTTTCAAATTCCTCAAATTTAAGAGGTCTATTATCAAAAGCAGAAGGCAATCTAAACCCATATTCTATCAAACTAGTTTTTCTAGATTTGTCTCCACCATACATTGCTTTTATCTGAGGTAAAGTAACATGACTCTCATCTATAAACATTAAATAATCTGATGGGAAATAATCTAATAATGTCTGTGGTGGTGTTCCTTTTTCTCTTCCATCTAAGATTCGCGAATAATTTTCAATACCAGTACAATATCCCATTTCTCTAATCATTTCTATATCAAAATTTGTTCTTTGCTTTAACCTCTGTGCTTCTAAAACTTTGTTATTTTGCAATAGTTCTTTTACTCTATCTTCTAATTCTAATTCTATTTTACTTATAGATTTTTCTATCTTATCCTTAGAAGTTGCAAAATGTGACGCTGGAGATATAAATACATGTTTTCTTACTCCAATTATTTCCCCGGTAATTACATCAAATTCTCTTATACGATCTATTTCATCACCAAAAAATTCAACTCTAACAGCTTTATTAGTCCAAGATGCTGGAAATATGTCTAAAGTATCTCCTCTAACTCTAAAAGTACCTCTTATAAAATTTATCTCATTTCTCTCATATTGTATATCTACTAATCCTCTTATTATTTCATCTCTGTCTTTTTGCATTCCTTCTCTTAATGAAACTGTTAACTTTTTATATTCTTCTGGATTTCCAAGACCATATATGCAAGATACTGATGCAACTACAATAACATCTCTTCTTTCTAAAAGTGCACATGTAGCAGAATGCCTTAATTTGTCAATTTCATCGTTAATAGATGCATCTTTTTCTATGTAAGTATCTGTCTGAGGCACATAAGCCTCTGGTTGATAATAATCATAGTAAGAAACAAAATATTCTACACAATTATTAGGAAAAAATTCTTTAAATTCAGAACAAAGTTGAGCTGCTAAAGTTTTATTATGTGCTAATACTAACGTGGGTTTTTGAACTTTTTCTATTATATTAGCCATAGTAAAAGTTTTACCTGAACCTGTAACACCTAAAAGTGTTTGAAAATCATTTGCTTTATTTATTCCGTCAACTATACTTTTTATAGCCTCAGGTTGATCTCCTGTAGGTCTAAATTTAGACTGTATTTTAAATTTATTCATAAATTACACCCCATCTTTTTGTGAACGTTTGTTCGATATTTTTATTTTAACCCTACTTATATTTCATGTCAACTCTACTTTTATCTTAAATAATTAACTTTTATAAATAAAAGACAAAACTGACATTTTGAACTTTTAATTTCAATTCTCAACTACCTAAAGTACACAAAAATAAGTTCTCCTATTACAATTATGAGTATACTACTTAAAATTTAAACCATAAAAAACAACAGCAACTACATAACTTTTAAATATTCACTGTTAATGTGCTATATTATATATATCACATACCCATGTTAAAATATAGCATATTGCTATAATAATGTAGCATATACTTGTTGTTTCACAAAAAAACATATCATATATGTTGCATTTTTACATTTAAGGTGTTACAATAATCTTGTAAAACGTTTACAAATTATATTGTTTGCTTTGACATATTAACTTTTTTAATTAAATTTTATTTTTCATGATTTTCTGAGGGGGGAATCTTTTATGGGAAATATTTATCAACTTATGACAGTAGCTTCAAATTGTTCTTCATTTACATCAAATGAAAGTGATTTTATGCCAAGTATAGGCTCTTGTATGAGCAAGAATTGTTCAAAATGTACACATTGTAAAAATAACACGTGTGAATTAAATTTGTATGATGAAATGCTTTCAAGTATAGATGACAAATAGATATAAAAAAGACCTATCAAATAGGTCTTTTTTATATCTATTTTTTATTTTTTTTATGTTTTTCTAATATATCTTTAAAATCTCTATTTTCAACCCTGATAACAGATTCACTTTTAGGAATATCTTTTGGTACTAACACAACTCCTAACCCTTTGTTACTAATAAAATTACTATATTTTAATTCTTTAAATTCTCCAGTAATTTTTTTAGCCTTAAGCAGTATATAAGTAGATGCATTATTAACAGCTTCTAATATGTCCTTCTCACTATTAATTTTTTTATCATTTATATCCAAAAGTAAATCTCCACTTTTAATTCCCATTTCATAAGCTGGAGAACCAGGTGCCACTTCCAATACCCTTATTCCTTCTTCATTACTCACATATATACATTGATTTTTAACCTCAAAATACTTTTGAATAAAAATCATAGCTTCATGTCCTAAAGGTGCAAAAATTAATAATAATATCTTAAAAACAATATTTAACCTTGCTAATTGTGCCATACTAAATAGCGCTATAGAATATATAATTATTGATATACCAGAAGAAAAAACTTTCTTTTCTTTTGTCTTTGTAAATGTAATTGACTCATAACCTATTACACCATAAAATGTCAATGCTCCTAACATAATATTTGCAGCTAAATTAATTGGCAAAGTTGGTTCTAATATGTGAAGCCAATTTTGTACATTTAATGCTTTAGACATCATAGCTGTGCTACTATTTTGTATTATAAAAAGTAATGATATAGGTAAAATCCAATATCTTTTTAGAGCAAATCCACCTGAAATTTTACCTCCCTTATTTGTAAAAACAGGTATTGCCCCTCTTGTTCCATCTAGCATAACCATTATACCTTCAACAAAATGAATTATGGCTACTAATGACATAAGCGCTACTGGATCGATCTTTAAAAAATCTAAAGAAGGTGTATTTAACATAATTGATAATTGATTTAAAAATATACTTATTAATCCTAATGCTGCTCCAGAATAAGAAAAACAAATAAACCTAGGATTTATAAATACAAATAATATTGAAATCAAAAATATTAAATCTATCATTGAATCTTCATGAAACACTATGCCTAAATAAGTTAACAATAAACTAGCTACCACTGCTCCAAATATCCCTATGACAATTTGAGAAATAGTTAATTCTAACGGAGAATTTAACCTTTTACCTACTATCATCTTTTGCATCAATGTTGTTTTTACATTTTGTTTATAAAATATTATTCCCAAAATAACTAATATCACTAAATAAGTAGGTTGTATTAAAGCATTGGCCACAGATCGTAATGTATATAACGTACTAAACACTTTTACCCCCTCTATTCTACTATCACTTAAGTTTATCTTTGATTATTTGTAGTGCTTTATTAAATTGAGGATCTTTTTCCCTATCATAAATTTGTTCTTTTAATTTTTCAGGATATTTTACTTCCACATCTGGCTTAATACCTATATGATGTATATTTTTACCACTTGGTGTATAATATTTAGCTATTGTTACTTTTAATGCAGTATTATCTTTAGTATCTAACATTGTTTGAACTACACCTTTTCCAAAAGTTTTTTCACCTACTAATGTACCAATTTTATAATCTTTTACTGCTCCAGATACTATTTCAGAAGCACTTGCAGTTCCACCATTTGTTAAAACTACTAAAGGCATTTTTATAGCCATTCCGCCTTCAGATGTATATTCTATCTTTCTTTTATTTTTATCAACAGTAGATACTATGACTGCTTTCTTAGGAATAAAGTTCGAAGCAACTTCTACGCAAGTTTTTAAAGATCCACCTGGATTTCCTCTTAAATCTAAAATTAACCCTTTCATACCTTTATCTTTTAATTCTTTTAATTTTTCATTAAAATCTTTACTTGTATTTTCATCAAACATAGAAATTTGCATATATCCTGTTTTCTTATCTAACATTTCACCTTTTACATTTACAAGCTCTACCTTATCTGCTTTTAATGTAACATTAAACTCGCCTTTATTTTTTCTATACAATGTTAACTTAACTTCTCTACCTATTTTACCCTTCATCATTGAGATAGCCTTTTCTAATTCCTTGCCTGTTATAGCTACTCCATTTACTTTCTCAATTATATCTCCATTCATTATACCTGCTTTTTTTGCCGGAGATTTATCAAATGCTGAAATTATAACCACGTTATTATCCTTAACTCCTACTTGTATTCCTATTCCTACATAACTATGATCTCCTTCTATTTCGCTACTAAATTCCTTATATTCTTTTTTATTCATAAACACAGTATAAGGATCTTTAAGTGATGCAGTCATTCCTTTAATTGCTCCTTCTACAAGCGTATCATCATTTATGTTACCATCATAGTATTTATACAACTTATCTCTTATGTAAAACAATTTACTAAATTTAGCTACTTCACTATCGCTGGGAATTGACACTAAACTACTAAATGCAAACGCAGTAAATACATTTGTTATTATTAATAATACTACTGTCCACGTTAACCACTTCTTTTTATTTGTCATCCACATACACCTCTTAATCTTTTACATTTTCTTATATATTCTATTCATATTATTAGTTAATATTAGTTAAAATAATTACTTAGATTAAAAATTAAATTCAAACAATACAAAAAATATAAAAATTAAAATTTTCAAGTTTAATGGCGTGTGTACTAAACCACACGCCACTACGAGTATTTATACTATTAGTTTCCTCTATTTTTATACCTTTAAGAATTTTCTTATTGATAGAACACTACCAAGAGACCCTATAAGTATTCCTCCTAAAATAAATTTCCATCCAAGGGCATTTACAATATATTGTGGTGGAATCACTTGCATTAACATAGACATCATTCCTGTATATATTCTAGCATAAAATAATTTATAAAGATAATAAAGTACTATTGTAGCAAATACTCCTCCTAAAATTCCTATAATCATACCTTCTATTATAAACGGCCATCTGATAAACCAATCAGTAGCTCCAACATATTTCATAATTGTTATTTCTCGTCTTCTAGAAAATACTGTTAATTTTATAGTATTTCCTATCAAAAACAAGGATACAACAAGACATATCAAAAACAACGCTATACCTATCCATTTTAAAATATTAGTAATAGTTATTATTTTATCAACTACTTTTCTTCCATCTTTTATTTGATCTATTCCAGGCTTATCTTTTATAGTTGAAACAATTTTTGAAACTATTTCAGGTTTTTCAACCTTTATTATATATGAACTAGGTAACGGATTTTCTTTATCTAATCCTTGTGATAAGCTTTCGTTTTGTTCACCTAATTGTTCTTTCCATTTTTTTAAAGCATCCTCTTTACTTCTATATACTAATTCTTTTACACCATCAATATTTTTAATTGTTTTTTCTAAATCTTTCTTCTCATCAATTTTTATATTATCTTTTACAAATACTTGTACTTCGACTTTTGACTCTACAGACTTCACGCCTTGTCCTACATTTAATATAGCAAGCAAAAATACACCCATTAAAAATAAGGCTGCTGCAACAGTAATCATAGAAGCTATACTTACAGTTCTATTTCTTTTTATACTTTTTAATGCATCTACAATAAAATATTTTAAACTACTAATCTTCATAGCCGTATCTACCCCTTTGCTCGTCTCTTACAATAACACCTTTTTCTATTGCTATAACTCTTTTTTTCATAGTATCAACAATATTCTTAGCATGCGTAGCCATTACAATTGTAGTTCCCGCTCTATTTATATCTAGTAGTATGTCCATTATTTCTAATGCAGTATCTGGATCTAAATTTCCAGTAGGCTCATCAGCAATTAAAAGTGACGGATTATTCACTAACGCTCTCGCTACAGAAACTCTTTGCTGCTCTCCACCTGAAAGTTCATTCGGAAATGCTCTATATTTTTTTGATAATCCTACAAGAGATAATACAGTAGGCACTCTTTTTCGTATTTCTCTACTTGAAGAACCAGTAACTCGCATTGCAAATGCAACATTTTCATATACATTTAATGAAGGTACAAGTCTAAAATCTTGAAATACGACTCCAATTTTTCTTCTATAATAAGGTACATTTTTTCTCTTTAATTGTGTCAAATCTATATTATTAACTGATATTTTTCCATTAGAAGGATTTACTTCTTTCAAAAGCATCTTTACAAATGTAGACTTTCCTGCTCCACTAGGTCCAACTAGAAAAACAAATTCACCATTATCAATTTCAACATTAATATTTGATAAAGCCAAAACATTATTGTTGTATACTTTAGTGATATTTTCAAATCTAATCATCATATCTTACTCCTTATTTTATTATAATGTTCATTAATTATAATGTTCATCATTATTACATTTATTATATCACAATAATATTTTTTTTACTAACTAATACTGTAAACTATTCTTCAATAATATTCTTAAATCCTTCTCCTAAAACTTCACGTGCATCATTCACTGTAATAAATGCTCTTGGGTCTACTTGTTTTATATATTTTTTTAATCTTACAAATTGTTTTCTATCTAATACTGTGAATAAAATATTTGTATTTTGCCCACTATATCCACCTTTACCATCAAAAATAGTACAGCCTCTCTCTAATTCTTCAATTATGAATTCACTTATTTTTTCTTTTTCACAGCTTATTACCATAATTGACTTACACATATTAAGTCCATTGATTACTGTATCTATCGTTGTACAATTTATAATAACAGATAATAATGAATACATACCTACTTCTAATCCAAATGTACATCCTGCTCCTACTGTAACTAAAAAATCAACTATCAACAATGCTTTACCTATATCCATATGAACAAACTTATTAATTATTTTAGCTAAAATGTCTGTTCCACCTGTTGATGAATTTTGATTAAATACTATTCCCATACCTACTCCAGATAAAAGGGTACCAAAAATTGTAGCTAATAATAAGTTATTAGTTACCATCCAACTTGGATCTAATACTCTATCTAAAATCCAAATACTTGCTGCTAAAGAAAAACTAGCATATATTGTTTTGGCTCCAAATTGTGGTCCGATTACTGCAAACGCAATTATAAACAAAATTATATTCATAATCCATGTTAGAAGCCCTACTGATAAAGGAATATAATGATGAAGTACTATAGCTATACCTAAAACTCCGCCTCCTGCAATGTGATTAGGTTCTAAAAATGCTCTAGTAGCTATTGCTAATATCAATACTCCTATTGTTATTAATACCCATTCTTTTATTTCTCTTTTCCAATCCACATTTTTTTTAGTTTTTTCCATAACTATCCCCCCAAGAATAATATTTTAACAATTGTAAATGTATACATACGTTGTTAAAACTATGTGCCATATCCCCTCCCTATTTTTCTTTAGTTATTTGATATAAAAAACAATTACATCTATTACTGCAGAACATATTAAACAAAATAAAGAAATAAAGAATATAACTTGTGCCAAATTCAATTTTGTAAAATATATTTTCCACTCATCTTCATAATAATCTAGTGGTCTCATAAGACTTTTCTTTGAAAAAGAAATAGCAGATATAAAAAGTCCAAAGCATGATGCATATACTCCTATTCTAGCTCCCCATCTAATAATTTCTGCACCACCAAAAGACTTATATATTGCTGAGATAATTGCGCCTATTATAATCCCTACAACAAAAGTTCCTAAAAATATTTTTAATGACATTTTAAAACATATTTTTAAATCTTGAATAAAACAATTCATAAATACCACTCCCAATTACAAATTATATCACAAAGATTCACAAAAATCTTTATTCATTAAAAAATGAATAAAAAATTGCATTAATGAATAATTATTATAATTTTCTTAAAATTTTTCTCTCATATTATTAATTTATAACTTCATACTAACTTTCTTCAAATTTAATAAAAGAAGGAGACTATATCTCCTTCTTTTTGCTAAACATATTTTATTTTAATTGAAGACCTTTTTTAACAGCTTTAACAATATCTTTAGCTGTAAGTCCATATTTTTCTAGTAATTGAGCTGGCTTTCCGCTTTCCCCAAATGTATCTTTGATTCCTACTCTTAAAACAGGTACTGGATGATTTTCACTTACTACTTCACATACAGCTGAACCAAGTCCACCTATTATATTGTGTTCTTCTACTGTTATTACAACACCTGTTTTTCTAGCTGATTCTGTTATTGACTCAGAATCTATAGGTTTTATTGTATGTATATTTATAACTTCAGCTTTTATACCTTCTTCTGCAAGTAAATTATAAGCTTCTAATGCAGCCTCAACCATTATTCCAGTTGCTACTATAGTAGCATCTTTTCCTTCTCTAAGTTTAACTGCCTTTCCTAATTCAAATTTGTAATCAGGATTATCATTAATAACTGAAACAGCTGATCTTCCTAATCTTACATAACATGGTCCATTATATTCAACAATAGCTCTTATAGCTGCTTCTGTTTCTACTGCATCACTTGGTGAAATAACTGTCATATTAGGAATACTTCTCATAAGTGAAATATCCTCAATAGCTTGATGTGATGCTCCATCTTCACCTACAGTTATACCTGAATGTGTTGCACATACTTTAACATTTAACTTTGGATAACAAATAGAATTTCTTATTTGTTCAAAAGCTCTTCCAGCAGCAAATATTGCAAAAGTACTCGCAAATGGTATCTTACCACATGATGATAATCCTGCAGCAACTGCCATCATATTACTTTCTGCTATTCCCATATTTATAAATCTTTCTGGACATACTTTCTTAAATTCTGCTGTTTTAGTAGATTTTGATAAATCTGCATCAAGAACAACTACATTTTTATTTTCATCTGCTAATTTAGCAAGTGTTTTTCCATATGCTTCTCTTGTAGCTATTTTTTTAGTCATTAGTTTTCACCCCCAATTTCTTTTAATGCCTGTTCACATTGTTCCATATTAGGTGCTGAACCATGCCATCCTGCTTCATTTTCCATAAATGAAACACCTTTACCTTTTACAGTTTTACAAATAACAACTGTAGGTTTATCTTTAGTATTCTTTGCTTCTTCTATTGCATTTATGATTTGTGTAAAATCATGTCCATCTATTTTTATAACATGCCAACCAAAAGCTTTAAATTTATCATCTATTGGGTTTGAATTCATAACATCTTCACATTTTCCATCTATCTGTAAACCGTTATTGTCTACAAAAGCAGTTAAATTATCTAATTTATAATGACTAGCACACATAGATGCTTCCCAAACTTCACCTTCTGCTAATTCTCCATCACCAAGTAATGTATATACTCTATAATCTTTTTTATCAAGTTTTCCTGCCATAGCCATTCCAACAGCTGAGGAAATTCCTTGACCTAATGAACCAGTTGACATATCAATTCCTGGTACATAATTCATATTTGGATGTCCTTGAAGTTTAGATCCCATTTTTCTTAAAGTTTTTAATTCACTAGCATCAAAAAAGCCTTTTCTAGCTAAAGCACTGTAAAGTACTGGTACTGCATGACCTTTAGATAATACAAATCTATCTCTATTTGGATCATGAGGATTTTTACAATCTATATTCATTTCATTGAAATATAAACTTGTTACTATTTCTACTGCTGATAATGATCCGCCTGGATGACCTGAAGCAGATTCAGTTAACATAGTTACTATGTCTTTTCTTATGGTCTTTGCTATATTTTGAAGTTCTTTTGTATTAACTTCCATAATGATCCCTCCTAATTTTATTCATTCTTATTATATCAATATAATGTACAAAATAAAAATTTTTTTTATGAAATTTTGTTATAATTTTTTATTTTAGTGTGATATGGAAAATACTTGATTTTATTATTTCTCCAAAGTTCCATATTTTTATTTTACTTTATGCTAAGTAAAATATACTAAAAATCATAAAAAATAAGAGCTTACATGAAGCTCTTATTTTATAACATCTATCTATTTTAGTCCTATACTTATCAAAAGTGAGTCATCAACTTTTTTCATATCTTCATCTGTCATGTGTCCTATTTTTTCTTTAAGTCTTCTTTTATCTAATGTCCTAATTTGTTCTAGTAAAACTACAGAATCCCTATTTAATCCATATTCCTCAGATGATATCTCTACATGAGTAGGAAGTTTTGCTTTATTGATTTGTGAGGTAATTGCTGCAATTATTACTGTAGGACTGTATTTATTACCCACATCATTTTGTATAATGATGACAGGTCTTACTCCTCCTTGTTCAGAGCCCACAACAGGACTCAAATCAGCATAGAATATATCTCCTCTTTTTACTACTAGTGTCATCAGGCAAATCACTCTCCGAAAGCATGGCTTCATATTCTTTTAAATCTTCCATGTCTGCATCAAAACCATATTCAGATAATTCTAAGTTAAGCTGAGCCATTTCTAAATATCCTTTTCTCATCTCTTCACAGCTTAACTTTTTTTTCTCCTCAATATATAATATTATAGCTTCCCTAATAAATTCACTTCTTTTTTGGAATCTTTTTTTAATGCTTCATTAAATTCATTAAATAGTTTTTCTGAGAGGTTAACAACTAATCTCTTTGAGCCTGACATATAAAACTTAATACCTCCTATATATTCCATTGGATTATGTATTTCTACTACAATTATAACTCTATCTGTCAATATGTCAAAGATTTTGCGCCCATCTACCCCATTTTTCTACAAGTATTTTAAAGAAACTAATATATGTTTATACATAATTTCTTATTTTTACAACTCTATCATCTTTTATGTAAACTCTAGGTACCCTTTTACTAATCATACAAACCACTTCGTAACTTATTGTATCTAATAATGCAGCTGCATCTTCAGCATCAAATTTTATATCTTCAGCTTGACCTATCAATATAACATCAGTACCCACTTTTACATCTTTAATGTTAGTAATATCAATCATACATTGATCCATACATATACGTCCTACCACAGGAGCAAACTTACCATTTATTATAACTTTACCCTTATTAAACAAAAGTCTTGTATAACCATCTGCATAGCCAACGGGTAAAGTAGCTATAACACTATCATTTTTGGTTTTAAATTTTCTACCATATCCTATATATTCTCCCTTAGGTACCTTCTTTATATGTACCACATTAGTTTTTAATGACATGGCTGGTTTCAACTTTATTTTGTTTTTATTTACTTCATCTGATGGATAGTACCCATACTGGATTATACCAGGTCTGACTGCTTCAAAATGCACCTCAGGAAAATCAATTATTGCCGCACTATTACCTATATGTCTTGTATTTACTTTTATATTTTTTTCTATTAATTTATCATAAAACCAATTATATCTTTCAATTTGTTTATGTGTATAGGTTTTGTCTTCTTCATCAGCACAAGAAAAGTGTGAAAATAACCCTTCAATTATTATATTTGGCAATTTACTAATTTTATATACCTCTTCTATACTTTTTTCATTTGGCAAAAAACCGATTCTCCCCATACCAGTATCTAAAGCTATATGAATTTTAGCTATTTTATTCTTTTTCTTAGCCATTTGTGATAATTCATAAACAAAATCATATGAATATACTGTTTGTTCTATATCATATCTTAATATATTATCGATTAAGTTAGGTGGAGTAAATCCTAATATCATTATTGGACATTCAATTCCACCTCTTCTAAGTTCTACTGCCTCACTAATTACTGCAACTGCTAATCTATTAGCACCATTTTCTAAAAATACTGGTGCAACATCTAAGGCTCCATGTCCATATGCATCTGCCTTAACTACTGCAATTATATCTCTACTTTCACAAACTCTTCTTATTTCTCTCATATTACTTGCTAAATTATCTAGATTAATTTCTGCCCAAACCGGCCTTAAATGCCTAAACATTAATCCCACCTCTATCCTACTTAAGTATATTGACTTTTAAATTTTTATAAGTTATTCTGATTCTTTCTTTATTGTTTTCATCATAAATTATAAGTTTACTAGGATACTGAGTTTTATTTTCTATATATAAAACTCCTTTGCTTAAATTTTTATTCATGCCTGGTAAATCTAATGTTACAGCAACATATTTTTTACCATTTACATCCTTATAATTGTATTTTATATTTTCATTAGTATATAGTAATTTAATATACTTTTCAATGAATGTTAATTTGAAAACACTATCTAAATTTTCGTTTATAACATACTTACGATTATTTTCTATATCATCTACATATATATTACCTTTTTCATAAGAAAGCACTCTATTATTTTCCAACCTGATTTTATATATTTCATTTTTACTATAAGTTTGTTTTATTTTATATTTTAAAGTTTGTTTATCATTTACTATTTCAATATCTACATCGCTAGTATAACTTTTAATTTCTTTTAATATATTTGTTACATCATTCATGTCATTTGTTTTTTTACCTTTTCCTTTAAAATATAATATACTTATCACACATAAAACTATTATTAAAATTAAAATTAACACCTTTTTAGTATTTTTCATATTAATCCTCCAAAACATATCTTCATAATTAATTATTATTGTTTTGAAGTCATCAATATTCTAATTTCATCTTAACTATTTTTAATTTCTTTCAAAACAAACGGTATTTGTTCTAAAATATGTGAAGCATTGACACAAAACATATCTGTAGACAACTTGTCTCCACAATAGCCATGTACATATGCTGAAATATATGCAGCTTCTAAGGAATCATATCCTTGAGCAATTAAAGCTGTAATCATACCAGTTAAACAATCTCCCATTCCACCGTTTGCCATAGCACTTGTACCTGTAGAATTTATTAAAGTTGTTTTTCCATCTGTAATAATCGTATTATAACCTTTTAATAAAACAATAACATTATTTTCAAGTGCAAAATTTTTAGCAACATCCAACCTATTTTTGTTTATATCCTTTATAGAAATTCCTGTTAATCTAGACATCTCACCTGGATGCGGAGTAACAATAATCTTGTTTTTTGATTCCTTTAAAATATGAATATTTTGTTGTAAAACATTTATTGCATCTGCATCAATTACTATTGGACATTCTGCTTTTTCTATAACATTATTAAGTATGTCATATGTCTTATTATTATTACCCATACCAGGTCCTAACGCTATAACATTACTGTTTTGTATCATTTCATTTAATTTTTCTTCATCTTCCAAATTAATGGTCATAGCTTCAGTAAGTTTACAACTTAATATATTTTGTATTTCTTTAGGACATGCTAAAGTAATTAAACCTGCCCCACTTCTAACTGCTGTCTGAGTACTTATATACGCTGCTCCGCTAAAGCCAGTGGAACCTGCTATTATTAAAACTCTACCAAAATTTCCTTTATGAGAATATTTTTGCCTTGATTTTATAGATTTTTTAATCATTCCCTTTTCAATTACAAAATCCCTATCACATACTTCTTCTATAACTTTTTTAGGAACTCCAATATTTTCTACTATTATTTTACCAGCTATTTTATTAGAACTATAATGTAAAAATCCTTTTTTATATAATTGAAAAGATACGGTTTTTTGGGCTATAACAGAAATTCCTTGTACATTTCCACTATCTGAATTTAATCCTGAAGGAATATCAACTGAAATTGTATATGTACTATTTTCATTGATTATTGATATAACATGTTCATATATACCTTCTACTTTTCTAGTAAGTCCTGTGCCAAAAATACAATCAATTACTACATCACTTGCATTTATGTAATTCCTAAATTTATATAAATCATTCATATTACTTACAATATTAATTTTGACTCCCATTTCTACAAGTATATCATAATTAACTTTAGAATCTGTGCTTAGTCCTTTTTCACTACCGATTAAAAAAATTTCCACATTTTTTTGTAATATGAATAGATGTCTTGCAATTGCTAGCCCATCTCCACCATTATTACCTTTTCCACATACAACTACAAAAGAATTAAATTTTTCAAAATCTATATTATTTACTACTCTCAATGCTGCATTTTCCATAAGAACTAAGCTTGGTATTTTTAGTGTTTCAATACATATTTTATCTATTCTTCTACTCATTTGAGCTGTTCCTATTCTCATAATCATACACCTCCCAAACAGCATATGCTATAGCATTATCATTGCTGTGAGAAATACTTAAATGAATATTATATTTTCCTTTTTTACTAGCAATATCTTTAGCTTTATTTTTTAAAATTACAACAGGCTTACCTAAGTTAGTATTCTCTATTATTATATCTTTGAAATTAAATCCTCTAAAACCTGTTCCTAATGCTTTAGCTACAGCCTCTTTTGCAGCAAATCTTCCAGCTATATACTCACATCTTAAGTTTCTTTTGGCTAAGTATTGTATCTCTTGTTCATTTAATATTTTCTCTAAAAAGTTCTTGCTTTTATTAACTGCTGATCCTATTCTCTTAATCTCAACAATATCTATTCCTACACCCCATATCAATACTCTCCCCCCTTTCTATGCACAGATATTATATATAATTATAATTTATGTTAAAATTAACAATAATAGGCCCTATAATTATGTATAATTATTATAAATTATACTACATAATAAACCAAATATTAAAATGAAGGAATTGTATTCCTTCATTAACATATTTCAGTAAGCACATATTCAAAATCATTTACACATTCATCTATATCTTCACCTAAAATATCTACTAAATGAATAGGAGATACAACACCATTATATAACTTTTTCATGAGACTATGTACTTTATTTCTATGTGTACTTATTACTTTTACACAATCTCTCTCTATTTTAACTACATTGTCATCTACCATATCCTGTCTTTCAATTTCTATACCATATACTTGAACTTTCTTGCTATTCCCTTTTAAAGTAAGTACAATATCATCTTTAACTACTCTGTAAAAATAATTACGGGTCACCTTATCTTCTTGCAACTTTCTACTCATATTTTCTACTACTAACATCAACCTTCCCCCCATAACTTCTTTATTTAAATAATACCACTGTTTTTTAAAAAAATATGTCAATTCTTAATAGATAAAACAAAAAATTTATCCCTTTAAACTGACATATTTTAAAATTAAATTTGCATTTTGACAAAAACTTCACATTAATTTTCAGAATATTTGTTAAAATTTCCTTTTTATGTTATTTTGTTTTTTTATATTTATTATTATTCCTTAACATACTTATTATTGTTTTTACGTTATATCTAGCAATTTTTTCTTTAGAACTATTTATTTCGTGCACAGAAAATTTTGTTTCATTATATATATTAGTAAGACTCTCTAAGTCTTTATTAACATCCTCCTTTGTATTTATATTAACTTTAGTTGCATTTTTTAATTGAGAAGCTGTCATATAATATCTAAATATATCCTTTTCTTTAGTTCTAATTTGAAATTGTCGATATATATTTAATATTTTCTCTTTAGCGGTTTGATTTCTAAACATATTGACAATTTTTTTTGTAAATTTCTTTTTTCCCTTTTTACTTTCTATTTTTTCTTTTTCTTCTGATATTACTAATGCATTTTCATTATTTTTACTCATTAGTGATGAGATATTTCTTATTATTTTAAATACTACCCAAACTATAAATATAGCAAATAAAATTTTTATTAAAATAAACATCCATTCTGGTATACTTGTAGATTGATTATTATGAATTATAGTTTTTGTTTTTGTTTTAGCTTTTGTTTTAGATGCTTTTAATATTTTACCCACAATTGGACTCCTTAGTGATTTAAGTTTTTCAATAAAAAACATCATAGGTTTTTCTAAAACATATACCATACCCCATATTAACTTTTCAACAAGGAAATCAAAACCATGCTTTACATTACTAATTAATTTTATAAAAATATTAAATATACCATCACTAGATAACAAAAATATACCTACCGATATTAATATGTTTACTATTATTGATTTCTTATTCATTATATTATAACTGTATTTTCTAATCTCTCTTAAAAAAATCAAAGCTGCAATGATATACATAAGATAAAATCTAAAAGAACTCTTAGTAAGATTAAATCCACTTATTAATCCTATGGCACCAATAACTATTAATATTAAAATACATTTTTTAACCATCTCTTTTGCCATAAGATAATCTACCAAATCTTCTTCTATTTTATATAAAAAAATAAGTACTATAATATTAAAAATTAAATTTAAAATCAATCCATTGCCTCTATAACTAAAAAATAATATAGGTATAGCTAAAGCTGATGGAATTATTATAGATATCAACTTATTTTCTGTTTTAAAATTTAAATATTGCATAAGTATAGTAGTACATAAAAAACTTATCATAATATTAAAATTAACTTTATTAGAAAATACTATATAACTGAGTACACTCCATATTATATAAGAAAATATTATCAAACTTATTGTAAATAAACTTTTTACTTGCCTATACCAACTCATGAATTCATTTCACCTCTATACGACATTTTCTCTACTCCTCTGATATGAGGTACATCTAGATTTGGAGAAACATCAATGATTTTTATATTAAAACCTCGATTTCTCAATTTTAATATAAGATTAACTGAATTATCGTTTAAAAAAGGTGTTACTATTACATAAATATTATTTTTATTAAAATACTTTATTCTGCTTTTTAAATATTCATCAAAACTTTTTCTTGCATAATAATCCATTCTTGCACAAAATTCTAATACATTCTTCATAGAAGTAGAAGATTTCATTTCATTAATTGTATTTTTATAATAACTTATCATATTAGCATTCGTCCATAGACCTACATTTACCCCTTCATTAATAACTTCATTTGTCAATGAAACCATAACCTTTATACCTTCATCTACAGCTTTAACATTTATATTATTTCCATAAAACTCGCCACACTGAACATTCATTATTATTACAAATTGTCTGTTAGATGTATAATCATATTCTTTAACCATTAACTTATTCATTTTCAAACTAGATTTCCAATGTATGTCTTTCATTCTATCTTCAATACTATATTGCCTTATTCCCTTTATATACAACGGATCTTTATGTATCCATCTTTTCACAATAGAATCTCCCTGCAATCCTCTATTTTCAAATTTTAAATCCTTCATTTTTTTTATTTTAGGGTAAACTACAAGTTCTTTATAATCTTCCATTTGCTCACTAGAAGTAAAGAAACCAAATATATCTCCTATGGTAATATCCATATTTCTAAGAAGATATGTTCCTCTTTTCTCTGTACTCAGTAGATATGTTTTTTTTACTCTTTCATAACCTTGCACCATATATTTGGTTACATTAAGATTTCTCCCTTCTATAAGATCTTCAGGAAGAACTTCCTTTATAAGCATAAAAGATATAGGAAATTTTTTTCTATTCTCTACAATAATAGATATCTTAAAGTCTTCTCCTTCTACTACTCCATCACTCTCTAATTCTCTTATAACCTTTAAATTCTTGAATCCCTTTCCCTTAGTGATATTAGCAATTATAACAATTAATATTACTATTGATAAAAAGATTATATAGTTTATCATTTTATCACCTCTAAATTTCTTCTAAAGGTGATTTAATTGAATTTAAAATATCTTGTATAATTCCTTCTGATTTATTTTTAACAATATTTGCCTCGTTCTTAAGCACTAACCTATGATTTAGTACTGGTACAGCCATTTCTTTTACATCTTCTGGAATAACATAATCTCTACCATTGATAACTGAGTATGCTTGACATGCTCTCATTAAATTCAAAGTTGCTCTTGGTGAACATCCAAGTTCAATATCATTATTTTTTCTAGTAGCTGACACTATATTTAAAATATAATCTTTTATTTCATTACTAATATGTACTTTATTATAGTTCTGTTGAACATACTTTATTTCATCCAAATTTACAACACTAGTTATTTCCTTAAAAGGATCATTACTCATAAATCTATCCATCATCTTTTTTTCTTGAAAATATTCTGGATATCCAAGTGAAAGCTTCATAAAAAATCTATCTAATTGTGCTTCAGGAAGTGGAAAAGTACCAAATTGTTCTACAGGATTTTGTGTTGCTATTACAAAAAAAGGTGTATCTAAGGAAATAGTATTTCCTTCTACTGTAACCTGCCTCTCTTCCATACATTCTAAAAGTGCAGATTGAGTTCTTGGTGTAGCCCTATTTATTTCATCTGCTAAAACAAATTGACTTAAAATTGGGCCTGATTTAAATTGAAACTCTTGTGATTTCTGATTATAATAATATATTCCTGTTAAATCAGATGGTAATAAATCAGGAGTAAATTGTATTCTTTTAAAAGTACAATTCATGGTTTTGGACAATGTATTTGCAAGTTTTGTTTTTCCCACCCCAGGAACATCTTCTAACAATACATGTCCATTACAAATGAATGCTACAATTATTTTATCTATTTGATCTTCTTTTCCTACTATAACTTTACCCACATTATCTTGTACTTTTTCCCTAAATTTTTCAAACCTTGTTGTATCCATTTTTCATCCCCCTATTTTATTAAATTTTCTAAATTTTTCTTAAAATAGATTTTTTCAAGTTACATTATACCACTTTAACAAATTTTTTGAAAATGATATATTGGTCTGAAACCTTTCACTTTAAAAATAATTAATAGTTAATAATAAAGGAAATTTTGCCTTAAGGCAAAATAACTAATATATAATTAAAGATTTTTGCTAAAGCAAAAATCAACCTTCATTCATTATTCATTTTTAATTATTAATTCAACTTTCGCAGTAAAAAAATACTGCTTAGCGAAGGGAAATGATATCTTGCGTAAGAAACATTTGAACAAAGTTTACAAGTTCTTAGCTTTACGAATTTGAAAAAAGTTATTTTTTAATTACTGATTCCTACGGAATATTAATTAAAAAATCTTTTTTTCAATATGAGTAAAGCTTAGAACTTGTTACTGAAGTGAAAGGTTTCTAAGCAAGATATCATTTCCCGTAGCGGCTATTTTTTACCTGCGAAAGTTGAGCTAAATATAAATAAAAAGCATATATTGCTATAAAAACAAGTTCATTCAAATGCCTTTATGCAATATATGCTCTTCATCTTTTTTCAACCAACAAAATATGTAATTTTAATATCCCAATAATGAAGGAATAGTCAATGAAAGTATAGTAATAACTATAGCTGATATAATTCCTCCTATTGCTGCACAAAGAAGTGATTTTTTAGTATCTAAATTTAAAAATGCTGCTACTGCACTCCCTGTCCATATTCCAGTAGTTGGAAGTGGTATAGCTATAAATGCTATTAATCCTATTTCTTTGTATTTTTCCATTTTAGTAGAATTTTTATTTATCTTATTTTCAATAAATCTATTAATTCCTGCAAATATCTTATATCTTTTCATCCAACTAAATATTTTATTAAATAACAATAATATAAAAGGAACAGGCAGTAAACTTCCAATTAAACTAATGATAAACACTGTAATAGGATCCAAATTATATATAATTATACCTGCAGGAATTGCTCCTCTTTGTTCTACTATTGGAACTGCAGACCAAAATAAAACTTTTAGTAAATCCATTTTCTCTCTCCTTACCTATACAAAAATATTTACTAATTTCGCATTAATCAAACATTAATTTTTATAATCATAAATATTATATAAAATTCTCAGCTATAATTCTATAATTATACACTTTCTATTTGTAAATTCAAACTATATTAATAGATTATTCACAAATCAAAACTTAATTTGCCATTACTCTTACTAAAAATGATTTTTGTTGTAATTCTATCATATATAGTAATATTTTGAACAAAAAATTTTAAATTGAAGTATTTGTTAAATCATAGTATAATAATCATTAGAAAAACAATGTTTGAAATTTTAGAATTTTTGTATAAGGAGATGGCATAATGACTAATGTTGTTGAAAAATTTTTAAAATACATAAAATATGACACAAAATCTGACGAGGAATCAACTACGGTTCCTAGCACTTCAAAGCAATTAGTACTTGCAAGAGAACTTGCAAAAGAACTAACTGAAATGGGAATGAGTGATGTTTCATTAGATGAACATGGTTACGTAATGGCTTCTTTACCATCTAATGTAGATAAACATATCCCTACAATAGGATTTATCTCTCACATGGATACTTCTCCTGAAATATCTGGTGAAAATGTTAATCCTCAATTTGTAGAAAACTATGATGGTAAAGACATAATTCTTAATAAAGAAAAAAACATAATTCTTTGCCCTTCAGAATTTCCTGAATTAAAAAATTATATTGGAAAAACTCTTATTACTACTGATGGTACTACTTTGCTTGGTGCAGATGATAAAGCTGGTATTGCTGAAATTATGACTTCAGTAGAATATCTAATAAATCATCCTGAAATTAAACATGGAACTATAAAAGTTGCATTTACTCCTGATGAAGAAATTGGAAGAGGACCTGACCATTTTGATGTAAAAAAATTCAACGCTGATTTTGCTTATACTCTTGATGGTGGAGATATAGGAGAACTTCAATATGAAAATTTCAATGCTGCATCTGCAAAAGTTGTAATAAATGGTAGAAACGTTCATCCTGGTTCTGCAAAAAATAAAATGATAAATTCAGCACTTATTGGAACTGAATTTGTTTCTATGCTTCCTTGTGTTGAATCTCCTTGTCACACTGAAAACTATGAAGGTTTTTATCATTTAATATCTTTTAATGGTGATGTAGAAGAAACAAAACTTTCTTTTATAATAAGAGATCATAATACAGAAATATTTGAACAAAGAAAAGCTAATATTGTAAAAATTAGTGAAGAATTAAATAAAAAATATGGTAAAAATGCAGTTGAAATAACTGTATCTGATCAATATCATAATATGAAAGAAAAGATTGAACCTCAAATGCATATTATAGACACTGCATTTAAAGCTATGGAAGATGTAGGCGTTACACCAAAAGTAATTCCTATAAGAGGAGGTACTGATGGTGCTCAACTTTCATTCAAAGGACTTCCTACTCCAAATATATTTACTGGTGGACATAACTTCCACGGAAAATTTGAATACATTCCAACTTATACAATGCAAAAAGCTGTTGATGTTGTTTTAAAAATTATAGAACTTTATACAAACAAATAATTATTTAATAATTCAACTTTCGCAGGTGAAAAATAGTCGCTACGGGAAATGATATATTGCTCTGAAACATTTCACTTCAGTAACAAGTTCTAAGCTTTACTCATATTGAAAAAAGATTTTTTAATTAATATTCCGTAGGAATCAGTAATTAAAAAATAACTTTTTTCAAATTCGTAAAGCTAAGAACTTGTAAACTTTGTTCAAACGTTTCTTACGCAATATATCATTTCCCTTCGCTAGACAGTATTTTTTACTGTGAAAGTTGAGTTAGCAACTTATTAAATACATTTAAGCGATACATATTAAATTAAAAATTTTATATGTATCGCTTATCCTTTTTACCCTTTTCCTTTTAAATACTTTTCTAAAGATAATACCGCATTTAATTCTCCACCTATTAATATTATTATAGATGTTAGGTATAACCATAAAATTAAAACTATTACTGTACCTATGCTTCCATAAATTTTTGAATAGTTACTAAAATTATTTACATAGTAAGAAAATAATAATGATACTATTAGCCATCCCAATGTAGTAAAAGTTGCCCCTGGCATTACCTCTTTCCATCCTAATTTTCTGCTTGGAATAAAATAATAAAGTGCTGCAAAAGTTAAAATCATGAATATTATCATTACAACATATCTTTCAACATTCCAAAAATATTCAAATCCATAAGTGAGTCCAAACCATTTTGTTAATTGTGTACCTAATATATCTCCAAATACTAAAAGTAAGAATGCACTAAGTATAATAAAGGTTAAACCGAAAATACTTAATATTGATATAGAAAATACTTTCCAATAAGGTCTAGTTTCTTTTTCATCATATGCTCTATTAAGCCCTCTAATAACTGCTCTAAATCCAGCTGAAGCTGCCCAAATTGTACCTATTAAACTAAATGATAATAGATCTCCTTTTCTAGAATCAACAACTTCTATAACAGTTTGCTTTATAAACTGAAATGTATTATCCGGTAATACAATTCTAAAACTAGCCAATACATCCTCACTTCTAATTGAACTATATCCAACTATAGTAAGTAAAAAAATTAGAAAAGGAAAAAATGATAACATAAATCCATAAGCTAACTGTGCTCCTAATGCTAAAACATCATCTTTAACTATTTTTTTTATTAATATTTTTATATCATTTTTCAATGTATATTCTTCCCTTCAATGAAAGTTTTTTATCCAATATATTACTTTGTTGTTAAAAGTGACAGTTTAAACTTTGATTTGTATATTTCAGCAGTTTTATATTTAATAAAATAAATAAAAATAGTATGTTATATATAAAAAGACATATTATAAAAATAGAATGCAGATTATATATTGGTATCTTTTGATATTTCAATATATATAACTATATATATTAATGTAGTATTCTTCAAACCACAATTAAATATTATTGTTAAATATTGTAATTTAATTATACATTATATATTTTCTTTTTCAAATATTTTTTTACTTTATTTTCTTATTATTAATATTTATTCAATTAAATATATAATTTGTTATAATTGAATATAAAATTACTATATGTTAATATATATTTAATTATTTCATATTTTAACATTCAAAAGGAGATGTCATAAAATGAATAAAAAATTAAGGCCTTTAATAGTTTTTACTTTGGCTACCTTAATAACTTCTCAAACTGTATTTGCTGAAGGTTATACTAAACCTATTAATACAAAAACACAAATCACTTATTCTAATGAAAAAAATAACTCTCTAGGTGGTTTTGTACTAGAATCTAAGAAATGGATAAAAGATTTAAAATGCAATGTATGTATTTATAAACATAAAAAAAGTGGTGCTCATTTAGTATTTGTACAAAACAATAGTGAAGACAAAATGTTTTGCGTAAATTTTAAAACACCAGCTAAAAACGATAAAGGATCAAATCATATTATCGAACATTCTGTATTATGTGGCTCAAAAAAATATCCTGTAAAAGATCCTTTTATACAAATGAGTAAACAATCACTAAATACTTTTTTAAATGCTATGACTGCACACGATTCTACTATGTACCCAGTATCAAGTAAGAATGATAAAGATTTCAACAATTTAATGAGTGTATATCTAGATGCTATTTTTTATCCTAATATGGTAAAAAACAAAAGAATTTTTGAACAAGAAGGATGGAGATATGAATTAAATTCACCTAATGGAGAATTAAAATATAATGGAATAGTTTATAATGAAATGAAAGGAAACTATTCAGATCCACAATGGATCTTAAACAGAGCTATTGCTCAATCTCTTTTTCCCGATAACTCATATAAATTTGAATCTGGCGGACTTCCAGAAGCTATTCCAAATTTAACTTATGAAGAATTTGTAAAAACATACAATGAGTACTATACTCCTTCAAACAGTTATTTTTATTTATATGGAAATTTAAATATTGAAAAGACTTTAAAATTTATAGGAGAAAATTATTTAAATAGTTTTGACAAAAAGAAAGTTGATACTTCTATAAAACTTCAAAAACCATTTACTAAAAGAAAAACAAAAGTAGCTGAATACTCAATCTCTGAAAAAACTTCAACTAAAAACAAAACTTATTTAAGTTTAAATTATGTAGTTGATAAAATTACAAATAAAGATACAGTATTGAATTTTAGTGTACTTAAAGATTTACTTACAGGTAATTCTTCTGCTCCTCTTTCAAAAGCTTTAAGAGAAAATGGTTTTGGTGAAAATGTACAAATAAGTTTTGATATATCTTATGATCAACCAATATTTAGTATAATTGCAAAAAATGTAAATGAAAGTCAAAAAGATAAATTTGAAAAAGTTGTCAACGATACTCTACAAAATATTGTAAAAAACGGTTTTGATGAAAATTTTGTAAATTCTGTAATAAATATCTACGAACTTTCAAAACGTTCTGTAAAAGGTAACTTTCCTCTTATGTATAATAGCATGATTATGCAAAGTTGGTTACATGGCGGAGATCCAACTTTATATTTAAATATAAATTCAGATATATGCAACATTAAAAATAAAATTAAAGATGGAACTTTACAAACTTTAATTCAAAAATATTTAATAAACAATACACATTCTTCATTAGTAATTTTAAAACCTGTTCCTGGACTTCAAAAAACTAAAGAGAACAATTTAAAAGCTAAACTAGCTAAATATAAAGCTTCACTTTCAAATCAACAAATAAATGATATTATTAAAAATACAAAAGATATAAGAATGTGGCAGCAAACTCCTGATTCAAAAAAATTAACAAATACACTACCTACTCTTACACGAACAGACATAAATAAAAACGCAAAAAAATATACTACAATAGAAAAAAAAGAAAATGGTGTTAAAGTATTATATCATCCTATTTTTACAAATGGAATAGGTCATGTATCATTATATTTTGATACATCTAAAGTTCCTCAAGACAAATTAGGATATATGTATTTATTAAGTAACGTTTTAAGCCAAGTAGATACCAAAAATTATACTAAAGCAAAACTTTCACAAGAAATTTTATCAAATTCAGGTGGAATTACATTTGCTCCTAATTGTTATCCTAAATCTAAAAACAATGATGTTTATTATCCTAAAATGATGGCAAACATCACATCATTAAATAGCAAATTACCTAAGAATTTTAATCTTTTAGAAGAAATAATGTATAACAGTAATTTAAAAGATAAAACTCGTTTAAAACAAATAATACACACAATGAAACAAACTAAAGAAAACCAATTAATGTCAAATGGAGCTGGTATGGCAATCCAAAAACTCTTGTCATACACATCAAAATATGGAAGGTATAATAATTTTGTAAATGAAAATCTTTACTCATTTTTGTGTGATTTAGATAAAAACTTCAACACTAAAAGTAATGAAATAGTAAAAAATCTAGAAGATGTTAGAAATCTTATATTTAATAAGCAAGATTTAATAGTAAGTTATACTGGTGAAGAAGAAAATTATAAATATTTTGCACAAAGCTTTGATAAATTTTCAAATAACTTAAGAAATGAAAAGCTTCCAAAATATAAATATAGTTTTAATAATTCTAAACAAAATGAAGGTATAATAATTCCTTCTAAAGTTCAATACGTGGTAAAAGGTGGAGATCTATTAAAAATAGGTTATATACCAAATGGAAAATTATTAGTACTTCAAAATATACTTCAAAGTGGATATTTATGGAACAACATAAGAGTTAAAGGAGGAGCTTACGGAGCTAATGTGGCTTTAAGTAATTCTACTTTAGTATTTTCATCTTATAGAGATCCAAATTTAAAAGAAACTTTAAACACTTTTAATAAAATACCTGAGTATCTTAAAAATTTTAATGCAGACGAAAAACAAATGACTAATTATGTAATTGGAACAATAGGAAAACTTGATACTTCTAATAATATGCTTAGTAGTATTATGGGACCTGCTGCTGATGGTTTAATAGCTGATGGGCTTTATCTCAGTGGAATCAAACAATCTGATCTTCAAAAAGAAAGAAATGAAATTTTATCAACTACAGTTGAAGATATAAGAAAGTTTGCTCCTATTATAGATGCTATTTTAAAAGAAAATCATTTTTGTGTTGTAGGAAATGAAAAGAAAATAAATGAAAACAAAAAAGACTTTATGTCTATAACAAGTTTACAAAACTGTAGATCCTCTAAGTAACAAATAAAAGAGTGATGCTTTACAAAACTAAAGCACCACTCTTTTATTTATATTTTATTCTTTACATTACGTATTTTTACTCTTTTAGATATTTATATAAGTATGCATTGGAAATCAAAGATGATAAAGCAAAAATTAGAACAGTAGCTATAGCTGCACCATTAGAACCATATTTTAATATTAATACAATATCTAAAATTATGTTTGCAATTCCAGAAACAATAGCATTATAAAAATTAACCTTAACTTTTTTTATACTAAACAAAATATTTCCTCCTGGAATTCTAAAAGTACCTGCTATTAAGTATCCAAAAGAAAGAATTCTAAACGGTGTTACTGCATCTAAATACTCACTTCCAAATACTATTTTTATTATTAAAGGAGCAAATACTATCAATATTAAACTTATTATACTATTAAATATAAATAAATATTTTTGCATTTTATTATATTTTTCTCTTATCCACTTTTTATTATCTTGATTTTTCGCAAAATATGGATATACAAATATTACTATAGAAGCAGGAATAAATGTAAGATTAATTGGTATTAATGTTGCTGTTTTATATGCAGCTACTACCATTTCATCTTTAATTATCAAACCTACTAAAAAAGTATCTATTAACATTAATATTTGTGATATAGCATTAGTAGCCGAAGATGTAATTGAGAATTTCAAAAATTCTTTTCTCTTACTAGCTTTTGGATACTCTATATCTTTTAATTTAAATAAATATTTTTTTATCATATATATTCCCATAATTATTGTAAATAGATATGCTAGATATCTTGCTATAACTATACCTTTTACTTTAAATAATATTCCTAATGATACAGTTCCCAAAAGATATAATATACTGTTAGTAGTAGTTAATATTGAAAATTCTTTATTTTTTATTGTAGCTCTTAAAAATATTTGTATTTCATCATATACTATAGAAAAAATAGGGAATATAAAAAAAGCCATTAATATCTCTGTACTTCCTTTTACAGGCAAATCAAAGAACATAGTAAAAACTAAAACAGCAATAGATATTACGAAATTAGCCATTAATCCAATTTTTATACCGTACTTAAAATAAGAAAGCTGCTCTTTTTCATCTTTGGCTGAACTACAATACTGCAAAATTGCTGGAACTGCTCCTATACCCTGAAGAAGTAAAAACATATTCAATATATTTTGTGCATAAGAAAAACTTCCATAAGTTTTCTTATCAATTATTCTAACTATAACAAACAATATACCAAACTGTACTACTTTATTTATAAAATTAGCACTAAAAATATGTAAAAATCCATTTTTTATAGCACGTTTTATCCCGTCCTGCTTCTCTCCATCCATAAGCTCTTTTGTTACCTCCCAAACTAAAAAAATTTTTAAACTCTTATCCCATTATATTTGAAGATTTTTACAAGGTCAATACTGTTAACAATTAATTTATAAATAAGAAAACACCACTACATTTATCTATAGTGATGTTTCTTATTAAATATATTATACTGCTTCTATATTATTCTTCTAATTTAAATTTATTTACATCTCTCATCATTTCATCTGACATATCACTTAATACTTTAGTTGATTCCTTTATGCCTTCTGTAGATGTAGTCATTTCTTCAGATGAAGCTGATATTTGCTGTGCTGAAGCTGAAACTTCTTCTGAAATAGCTGAAACACTTTCTATTTTAGATAATATATTATTCTTTTGTCCATCTAAAACTTTCGCAGAGTTATCAACACTTTCTATTTTAGGTGTAATTTTTTCAATACCATTTATAATATTTTTAAAAGAATCTATTGTGTTGTTTATAACATCTACTTGATTATTTAATTCACCATTCATTGTATCCGTATTTTTAACAATATCGTTTGTATTATTAGAAATACCATTAATTAATTCATTTATGTTTTTAGATGAACTTTGAGTTTGTTCTGCAAGTTTTCTAATCTCTTCTGCAACTACTGAAAATCCTTTTCCTGCTTCTCCTGCTCTTGCTGCTTCTATAGCTGCATTTAGAGCTAACAAGTTTGTTTGTTCTGCAATACTATTAATCAAATCTGTTATTTCATTTACTTGTTTAATATTTATTCCTAATTCCTCAATTTTAGAAACAAAATCTTTAAATGAATCACTTATTTTTTCTACTGATTTAATTAATAATTCCATATTCTTATTATTTTCCTTTGCTACATCATTAATATTCTTTGAATTATTTTGTATATTGTTTATTCCTTGTACAATATCACCTAACTCTTCAGTAAATCTATTAACTATAGATGTAATTTCAGTAAACTCATGTGACTGATGTTCTGTTCCTTTAGCAACTTCTTCAATAGCATTAGCAACTTCTTTTGAAGATAATGCCATTTGTTCTGTTGATTGAAATAGCTTACTTGAATGTTGTTGTAAATTTTGAGAATTATTTTTAACATTACCAAGCATATTATTTATAGACTGCTGCATATTATTAATTGCTCTTGCAACACTTCCTGTTTCATCTTTTATCTCTAAATATTTTTTCGGTATATCTATTGAAAAATCACCTTTTCCAATCATCTCAACATATTCTGAAATTTCACTAATAGGTTTTGCAATTTTGTTTGCTAATCTTCTTGATATAAATATACTTAGAACACCGAAAATAAATATAAGCATCAACGTTATAAAACCTATACTGTTTGAACTTTTTAACATTTGACTCTTAGGAATACATATAACATAATTCCAATTTAATTTTTCATTTGTTGATTTTTGTAATTTTATTAAATAATCCTCTCCAAAAATATTGTCTTCAAAGGGATCTTTTGAAACAGCATTTATATCTGATAATTTATCCACCTTAAGTTCTTTAATATTTTTTGTAACAAGCTCAGGGTGCTTAGGATCTGCAAGGATATTGCCTTTTTTATCTGTTATTATTACATATCCCTTATCCCCTATTTTCATTTTTTTAATCATATTTAAAATTTTATCTAGATTTAAACCTAAAGCTACAACCCCTTTAGTTTTATTATTAGAATCTTTTATTTGAGATGTTAAAACTATTGATACATTTCCAGTAGATGATACATATGCATCTGTATAATTTATTGCTCCCGTATCACTTTCTGCACTTTTATACCACGTTCTAGTTCTTGGATCATATCCATTTTTTCTTGGTTTTGCAGGGTATAATACATATCCTCCATTTTCAGTAATAGTTAAACTAGCATCTTTAATTGATGGATGTACTTTTATAAAATCTTTATAATAATTATATACTTCTGCTTCATATCCACCTTTTTCAAGAGGCTTCATTGGTATTATTCCATTTTCGCCCTTTTTATCAATGTATGTAGTTATTTCAGGTTTTGTACTTGATATTAATGGATTTGTTTTTACTTCATTAAAATTTTCTTCAACCATAGAAATGTAATTGTTCATACTTTCATCAATTTGGCTTATTTGATTTTCTATAGATTTTAAATGATCCTTTTTAATTTGAGTATACACAGTAAAATAAATTATTCCATTTACTAATATTAACATTATTAAAACTAAAGATAAAAATGTAAAACTAATTTTGTTTTTAATACTATTTTTGAAAATCTTATCTTTAATTTTGAAAGCCTTCTCCATAATTGTCATCTCCTTTTTAGTAATAAAATATAATAACTTTGTTATTATATTTTAATGATTATTTTTGTCATATGTATACTTTTTATTACAAAATTTGCTTTTATGTTACATATTATATTTTATATCAATATTTTGTATATGTAAATAAGTTAACATAATAATGTAAATTTGTAATACATTATTTTTAATCTATTAATTAAATTAATCACTATATAATTTTCTACAAAAAAATAAAAGTTGAAATTACTATTATTGTAATTTCAACTTTTGTTGTACCTTATATTATATATTACTTTTCATGTATATCTATTATTTCCATTATACGTTTAAAATCTTCTGAAGAAAGTCCTTTATCTAAATACTCCGCTTCTCCACATTGATTATCATATGGATCTATTCTAAAGAATTTCTTTTCTGGAACAAACTCACCCTGAAAATCTGAATTAGCAACCATTCTAAAGGTATCCACATTTCCAAAATAAAAATTCCACCTTTTTATATTTTCTTTTCTATAAGCACTACCACCAAAAGATAAATCTGCAAAAAGCCAACCATAAGGCTGAATATAAAATTGTGCCCAATCATGACATCCTACAAAATAAGGATTTACATAAAGTCCTGACTGCCACCTTGCAGGAATACCAACTATTCTACACAAAGTTATAAACAAAAGTGCTTGAACACCACAATCTCCTTTTAAATTGTAAGCTGCATACTCAGGAATATTGACTATGCCAGCATACTGCCTCATATAAGAATATTGTACATTCTGAGTTATATAATTATATATCTTTCTTGCTTTTAGCAATGGATTCTTTTCGTTTCCTACTATTTCTTTAGCTAAATCTACTAAAAAAGGTGTAAATACAATATGAGGTGGAAGTTCATTTGTATAAAAATCTGGCTGAATCTTACTAACTCTTGTATAATCTAGACTATTATATTTAATAAAGTTTTCAAAACAATATTCTACTGTAAACTCATCTTCTCCTTCAATTTCTTTCTCAAAATATATAGTTCTCTGCTCACAATCCTCACCTGATATAAACTTACATTCTGGATTTGTTTTTAATATTTTAATATTTTCTATTTGCATTGAAGGTTTTGGTATAGGTAAATGTACTCTTATTTTTTCACCTTTTCTACAAGCCTCTTTATTAAGTTTTATTCCTGTTTTAACATGTATAAAATATCTTTTTTCTCTCTTTTCAATTATTTCATTTATTACTTTATCTAAAACTTCATTTTTTTTCTTATTCTTTTTTGGTTCTTCTATTAATCTACAGGATATGTCATCGCATACAGCTATGATTGTTTCTAAAAATCTTTTATTAAACATTACTTTACCATCTATATAAATCCAATCTACAATTCTATCATCTTTTAATTTTTCTAATTCTTGTTCAGAAAAATCTTTTATTTTCTTTGATGCTCTATCTAAAGCTTCCTCAAAAGAATATACATATTCATTTTTAAGTATGCCTATTCTATATTTTTCATATTCCAATCTCTGTTTTAATAACTTAGATATGTTTCTTTTCATGTATATATCAATAAGTTCATTAGCCCTGTTAAAATCTCCATATACCATATATCTTTCCACATCTTCTGGAAGATTTACAATTAAGGATTTTAAATTTTTCATCAATATCACATCCCCATGCTTATAATTATTTTTTCCTTTATTCTTATATATTTACCAAATTACATTTATTTGAATTTTCTGGTATTTATAAATACTATTATAGCATATATTTTATTTACTGCATGGGCAAAATCTATTTAATCCTTTTAAGGATGCTATTGCTGAAAGTGTTGTGCCATAAAATATAACAGGTTTATCATTAATATAATTAGTTATTGTAGCATTTGCTGACGTACTTCCTGTTGCTACTATAAGCTCACACCAATCTAAAACTTCTTTTGTATTTTTATCACCATCTTCAATTTTTACACCAAACTTAATACTTCCTATTTTATCTTTATCTAAATCTAAAGCTCTTACATTAAAATTTTCTGATAGTCTCTGAAGTATAGCTGGTTGAAGTCCAATTAGTGCAATTTTAGGTGATCCATAATTCTCTTTTATATGTTTAACAAATAATTTTGCACATTCTTCTGGTTCCTCATCCTTACAGTGAACTGTTCTGTCACATATTTTTAAACATGCACAAACAGCATTTAAAGTTGATATAAAAATCGCTCTATCAAAATTTGTTTCAATCTTTTTATTTAAAATATCACTTATAGTACCACTAAATTTCCCTGGCATATCTGTAAATGCTTGTCCTTTATATCCCTTAAATTCTGCCTCCATCATCTTTTCTTTTCCTTTTAATAGAGGATAATCCTGCCTCTTAGGAACACCAATAGCTTCTTCTGGCTTTAATACCTTTACCTTAACCTCCACTTTAATAGTTTCATTTAAAATATCGTTATCCTGTGCTATTTTCTTAAATCTTCTTATTAAATCACCATAAAAATTATTTTCCATATTTTACACTCCCCAAACTTTGATTTTAAAATTATTCTTTTCAATGTTATTTTTAAACTTATTTCCTCCCCCTATAAATTCTGTCACAAATGTTGAGTTAGGATTTTCAAATATTTCTCTAGGTTTTCCTACTTGAACAACTTCCCCATCCTTTATTATAGCAATTCTATGAGCTAAATACTTAGCCTCATCAAAATCATGAGTTATATGAACAAAAATAGCTCCTGTTTCTTTATTAAGCCTCTTTAAAATGTCCATAAACTTTTCCCTTGTAGAAGGATCTAATGCACTCAATGGTTCATCAAGTAAAACTATTCTAGGTAATCTTATTAATGCTCTTGCAATAGCAATCCTTTGTTGTTCTCCACCACTTAAAGTTTTAGGCTTTCTATAAAGTAGATGTTCTATATTAAACATTTTACATATATCAATTAATTTTTTATCAATTTGCTTTTTAGTAAATTTCATATTTTTTAATCCAAATATTATATTATCCTTAACATTAAGATGAGGAAAAAGTAAATAATCTTGATATATAAAACCTACTTTCCTATTTTCGGGAAGTACTTTATTATAATCTATATCATTATATATAACTTTTCCATCATCTGGCTTAATAAGTCCTGCAATTACATCTAAGATTATAGTTTTACCTGTACCCGATGGTCCTAATATCACAAAGTACTCTCCATCATTTATTTCTAAATTAACATCTTTAATCTGAAATTCCCCAAGTTTCTTATACAAATGTTCAATTTTTAACATCTACTTCATCCCTTTATATTTTTTATGCTATCTCAATAAATTTTTGTAAAAAATAAATAATTCAACTTCCGCAATAAAATTTAGTAAATAACTCAATTTTCATAGATAAAATACATTCGCTGCGGAAAATGATATATTGCTATGAAACCTTTCACTTCAGTAACAAGTTCAAATGTTTCTTACGCAATATATCATTTTCCTCCGCTATACAGTAATTTTTTACTGCAAAAGTTGAGTATATAACTTTTTAATCATTTGTTTTTTTGAAGTAATTGAAAAATAAATAAACAAGCAGTAGAAATAATTATAAGTATAGATGCAGATGCTAGTGCAACATCTATCTCACCACAGGACATATTAAGATACACTGAAATAGGAAGAACTTCTGTTTTCATTCTCGTTGCACCTGCAATCATAACAACAGCTCCAAATTGTCCTAATGATGTTGCCCATGTTATAACTAAACTAGCTATAATATTATTTCTTGCAAGAGGAAGAGTTACCTTAAAAAAGGTCTGCATGCTATTCAAACCTAACGTTCTTGAAACATTTTCAATTCTAGGATCAATGTCATAAAAAGCAGCCTTTAAAATTTTAATCATATTAGGTAGATTAACAAAAAACTGAGCTAATACAATTCCCCTTACAGTAAAAACTACTGGAAACCCTATTTTCTCCATAAATCGTCCAAAACTACTATTTCCAAATAATATAAGAAGGGCTAGCCCAGAAACAATAGGGGGTAGAGCTAATGGCAAATCCAATATAAGCTCTACTATCCTCTTACCTGTAAAATTAAATCTAGTTATTCCATAAGAAACAGGAATAGCAACCAATACACATATAATTGTAGATATACAAGAAGTTATTAAACTTAATCTTATTGAAAATCTTATTTCTGGTTTTTTTAAATTCTCTATTAAGTTTGGCATTCCTCTAAGTAAAAGGCACCCTACTGCTAAAATCATAAATGCAACTACTAAAATCATAGTAATAGCTATTATTGATTTAAAGATAATATTAGATGAATTATTTTTTTTATCCACAGAATTATAATTTTTTTCTCTTTTATCAACATAATCATACTGTTTTTTTCTATATTCATAATTTTTCTCACTACTCAATAGTTTTAAATCCATGATTTTCAAAACATTTTTTCCCCTCTTCTGAAACTACAAAATCTTGAAACTTCTTAGCTAATTCTTTTTTCTTAGAATTTTTTAGTATTGTAATAGGAACAGTTTTTATAATATTTTTATCCTTAGGAATACTTACTGCTTGTACATTTTTTAAGTTATATATAGTATCTGCCCAAACAATAGCTGCATCTGCTTCATTCATAGACAAATGTACTATTAGTTCATTTACTGTTGCTGTAGTAGCTTCAACATTTTTCATTACATCGTTAAAAATCTTCTCTTTTCCAAGCATTTTTTTAGATACTCTTCCGATAGCTGTAGATTTAAGGTCTCCTAATATAACCTTAACTCCATCTTTCTTCAAATCTTTAATACTTTTAATATTTTTAGGATTACCTTTAGATACTGCAATAGCTGGAATATGATATGCAACATCTATTCTTTTTTCTACAAGTCCTTTTTCATTAGCTAAATCATAATAATGCTTTGAACCTGCAACAAATACATCTCCATTATTACTTAATTGGAGCTGACTCATAACTTGACTGCAGTTAGCATAATTAAATTGAACTTGTATTCCGTATTTTTCTTTAAATTTTTTTCCTACTTCATCCATAGCCTTTCTTAATCCAGCACCACTATAAACCATCAGTGTTTGTTCACTCTGTGAACTAGAAGTTTTAACCTTTTTACTTTCTTTCGTATTCTTGTTTGAATCACTACATCCACAGCTGAAAACTAAACTTAAAATCATAATTAGTAAAATAAGCAGCTTATTAGTTCTTATTTTCCTTTGTACTTTACATTCCATTTCTCTCGCCTCACATAATTTACATATTTATATAATATATTACTAATTAGTTTTATATTATATATTTTGTATATCATATTTAATTTTACATAATTGAGTAAATTAATTCAATATCATACACAAAAATCCACATTTTTATACTTATATAAAGTAAAAAATGTGGATAACTTTCTTATAAATCTTTATTATCGGAAGGATAACTAACTCCCATTTGTTCTCTAGCTTTTTCTAACACTTCCATTACATTTTTAGAAATACTGTATGAATTTATAGTAGATTCTATTTTATCTTCCTTAATTAGATCTATAAATTCTTTTGATTCATAGTACATTATATCTTTTGATTGAGGCACCGTAATATCTTCAACTTCACCATTTTTATAAAATATCTTTATATTTTCTGGAGTATGTATCTTATCAATTATTATATTCCCTTCTTCACCTTGTATTTCACTTGGTAAAGATGAGTTTGTAATTTTAGAATGCATTATTACAGCATCCATATCATCATAACTTAACAACAAACTTCCTTCTCCATCTACTCCTGATTTTAATATAAATCCATTTGCAATAACATTATTGGGTTTACCAAAAAGATGTATCAAAGGATATATACAATAAATACCTATATCCATAATAGAACCATTTGAGAATTCAGGATTAAATGTATTTGGATTTTTTCCTGCTTTATACTTATCATATCTTGAAGAGTATTGACAGTACGTACCGAAATATCTTCTTATCTTACCTATTTTATATAGGTTTTCTTTTATAGATTTGAAATTGGGTAAAAATGAAGATTTCATGGCCTCCATTAATAATACTTTATTTTCTTTAGCCACTTTTATTATTTCCTCTAATTCTAACAAATTAGACGAAATAGGTTTTTCGCATAAAACATGTTTTTTATTTTGTAAAAATAATTTTGCTTGACGAGCATGAAACGAATTAGGACTTGCTATATATACTGCATCAATCGAATTACTTTTAGCCATATCTTCTAAATTAGTAAAAATTAAATCTACTGAATGTTTTTGGGCAAATTTAACAGCTTTTTGTTCTGTTCTAGAATATACTGCATTTAATGTAAAATCTCCTGTTAGATTTGCACACCTTATAAATTCATCGGTTATCCAATTAGTACCTATGACTCCAAATCTAATCAAAACTATCCCTCCTAATTTTATATAACATATCCTTTTTATTTTCTATTCTTTATTTAAAAAATTAAATATAAATTTTATCTCACTTTACTATTGTTAGATAGGCAAGTTCTCTTTAATTTTCTTATATCTTTTAATATCTCTACACCTATTCATCTTAAATTGCAATCCTATAACTATTACCCCACTTATAGCTAAAAACAAATAAAAACTAACCATTCTACTTACTAACATAGCAGGCAGCACTAATTTCGATGAAAATAATATCTTAAACATTGTCACAAATCCGCTCTCACTAGCTCCTACTGCTCCTGGTAATGGTAATGAAGATACTGCTATAGTGAGTACTCCTTGAATTGTCATAACATCTATAACTCCATATTCATTTAATCCAAAAGCTTTATATATAAAATATGGAATTATAAACAAAGCTGTCAGTTGAATTATTGTTATAGCACAAATTTTTATGAGTATAATAGGATTATTTTTTATATGCTTAGCACCATCTCTATATTCCTTTATGTGACTATTAATCTTTTCCTCATACTTTTTTTTATTCTTTACAATTCTTAATTTTATACCTATTTTAAGGAATAAATTTACTATTATCTCTGCAAGTTTGTTGGAAAATATTATTATTAACATTATACAAACTAATATGGAATTTATTGTAAATCCATAAATTATAAATGGTTTCATATTACCTATCTTATCACTTAGAAAAGAAAACTTACAAAAATATAATATACCTACATATATCACCATTACTATCTGATATATTGCCACAACAATTAATAATATTAGTGATGATACTGAAATATTTATCTTATCTTTCTTCATATAGTAAACTTGCATTGGCTGGCCACCTGAAGCAGATGGCGTTATTGAACTAAAATAAAATCCTACAAAAGAATACTTTAGTCCTCTCCAAAAAGATATTTTGTTGCCAAGGGAGTTTAATAAAATTCTTATATTTATACTTTCACATAAAACAAATACAAACATCATTATAAAACCTAAAGTAACATAAATAGGATTTATTGATTTAATAGTTTTTATAAATAATCTAATATCATTTCCCTTTAATAACAAATAAAATGTCCCTAACATAAGGATAAACATAATAATTAAATTCCATATATATTTTCTATTTCCTTTAATATTTTCATTCATTATGTTATATCCTCCAAAGTTACAAATTTATATTGTTCTTTAAGTATAGGCAGCACATTTTTCAATGCCTGTATTGTTCTCTCTGGTGCCTTTTCTGCCCCATTTGAATCATGTAAACATATAATCGAACCTTCTTTAACTCTTTTTAAAAGCTTGTTCTCTATGATTTCTACAGTAGAAAATTTACTCCAATCTTCTGCCATTACATTCCACAAAATTGGTTTTAAAGCATTTTTGTTAAGAAATAAAATCGTAAAAATATTTACACGACCCCATGGTGGTCTATAATAATTAACTTTCCAATTGTTTCCATTTATTATTTTCATACTATTTTCAAAATCTCTTTTCACTGACCAATATCCTGTAATAAGCGCGTTCTCATGTAAATGTGAATGAAGTGCTATTTTATGTCCTTCTTCAATCATTCTATTTACTATATGAGGATTCTTTTTTGCCTTATCCGCAACTAAAAAGAAACTAGCTTTCACTTCGTTTTTTTTCAGTAAATCAAGTAATGTATTTGTATATCTCTCATCAGGTCCATCATCAAATGTCAACATAATACAATTCTTTTTATCTATTGTTCTTATTATTCTTTTTTTAAAAAACTTATAATAAAATGTAGGAATCACTGCATATAAAAGTCCTACTAATATTATCGCTACTATTATTATCAAATTCATTACAACACCTCATACATAACTTTATTAGGTAAAAATTTATTTATAATATCTTTTGTAATATCACATTTAAAGGTTTGTTTTAATTTCTTCATATTTAAACTCATACTTTTCAATTTCAACTTATTATTAATTAAATTCTTAACTTTTATATATACATCTTCTGACTTGTTCCAAATTATTTCTCCCATTTTCTCATTTTCAATAAAATGAGCATTATCAATTTCTTGTCCTATAAATGGTCTTATTACTAATATAGGAAGTTCTGCATTTATTGCCTCAAATAAAGTTACTCCTCCTGCTTTTGATATTATGATATCCGCTTGTCCCATATATTTATAAACTTTATCTGTATAACCAATCACTTCTATATTTTCATATTTATTAATCAATTCATTATATAATTTAGTATTATTTCCTGTTATGATTGTAGTTTTCACATTGTTTAATCCATTTATTTTCTTTATAAAGTCATTTTTAAGTTGTATTATTCCTAATCCTCCTCCCATAATAAGTAATCTTTTATCTCTTTCATTTCCTTCTATTACATTATTTCTATTAATATTTCTAAATTGTTTTTTTACTGGTATACCGTTAACGTAAATAATATCCCTAGGCACTCCTTTTGAAATCAACTTCATTTTTATTGAATAGGAAGGAACTATATATGCGTCTGTATTAGGACTTATCCATTCTACATGTGTTGTCACATCCGTTATACAAGTTATTAATGGTAAATCACTACCTCTTTTTTTCTTATATGCTGATATAATTTCTGAGCAAAAGGGTAATGTACAAATAATCATATCAGCATTTTTCTCATCTATTAATTTTTCTATTTTAGCAATAAAATAATTTTGAAAAATTAAATTAGATTTCTTGTTACTGTATGTAAATTTATAATGTGCATTATATATTAAACTAGCTTTATTAATCATTAACCCATAAAATTTATAAATGATATTATAATATTTTGGTGATATACACTCAAAAATATCATGTACTGAAACGTTAGCATCAATATATCTGTCTTCAATATCCTGTTTTAATGTACTTGCTACTGAACAATGTCCCATTCCAAATTTACCTGTTAATATTAAAATATTCATTTCTCCCTCCTAAAATCTTTATAATAAAAATTTATCATTTTGAACTTAATATATCCTTAAATTAATATTAAAGTTTTCTTAATAATAACTTTTATTTACATAAACTTGTCCTTCACTGGATTTACTTAACTTTAAACCAATAAGTTCTTTCAAAAAGATTTATAATTTCTTAAATATTCAACTTTCGCAGATGAAAAACAACCGCTACAGGAAATGATATCTTGCTTAGAAACCTTTCACTTCAGTAACAAGTTCTAAGCTTTACTCATATTGAAAAAAGATTTTTTTATTAATATTCCGTAGGAATCAGTAATTAAAAAATAACTTTTTTCAAATTCGTAAAGCTAAGAACTTGTAAACTTTGTTCAAATGTTTCTTACGCAATATATCATTTCCCTTCGCTAAGCAGTATTTTTTTACTGCGAAAGTTGAGTTAAATAATAAAAAAGTCAGGGATTTTTAATCATACTCTGATTAAAAATCCCTGACTTTTATGTAAATTTTCAGCTAATTATCACATTAAATATCTTTTAATAAAATCATATATTTCTTTCATTACAGTTCTATTATTATCTAAAAATTCAATAACACCTTCTACAGGAAGTTGTTTGTATCTATGTCCAATCTTATTTCTTATTAGTCTAGCAGCATTCAAAAACTTAAAGTATTCTACTTTTAAATATCCTCTTCGATTTAAAATTGTAATAGCTTTATCCATAGACATTCCTATCTCATAAAGATTATATTCTTTTAAAATCATAGAAATAAAATCCTCATATATTATGAATAAGCTTAAATATTTATATTTAAAACTATTAGAAAATTCATCTTTAAGTTCATCATTCATATTATATTTCTTTATTAACTCAATAGATTTATTTAAGTCTCTAGTAGTTGCGTCTAAATCATATAATAACTTTTTTAATCTTTCCTTATTCAAACCCCAGAGCCTCTCTATCCATAATATACCAAAATTCTTTATTTTCCTTATATAGTCTATCATAATACTCTATGGCTTGATCTAATAAATTATCTTTTATGATTATAAACTTACTATTTAAAGCTTGAATTTTAATCATATTGTTGATATTTTCATCATTTATATCTATTAAGTCTACATTTCTTTTTAATTTTTCTTCTAGTATCTGGGTTAACTCTAATTCTTTAGTAAATGTTAATTTATTCTTACCAATTATAGCTATATCTATGTCGGAGTCTAAGTTAAAATCATCCCTTATAAAACTACCAAAGATAATTACATTTGTTATATTATTTTTTAAAAATATAATTTTAAAATCATCACTTCTAACTATTTGTAATAATTCTTCTTTATTTTTTAAATCATCTACGTAGTTATTCTCAAACATAAAATATTCTCCTCTTATTTTTTAATAATTACCCTCATATTATTATACCCTAATTATTATGATGAATAAATAAAGTATTACGTTTTAAAATCATTTAAATAGTTTTTATTTATCATTTATATTTGTAATTAACCCTCCTTATATGTGTATCTTAAAATCATCAAAATCAAATACTCCATTCCCCTGCTTTAACATATTTTTATCTTCTATCTCTTTAAAAGCATTCTTAATACTACTTATCAAATTCACTTCTATATTTAACTCATTATGTGATGGTAATATCTTTCTTATTCCTTTTAACCTACTAATTTTATCAATAGATTGTTTAAAAAGAATAGGATCTGTACTTGGGTAGAATGCGTACAAAGTTCCTTTATAAACCAAATCTCCTGTATATAAGCATCCCTTTTCTTCTTCAAAAAGACAAATATGTCCTGGTGAATGTCCTGGAGTATGGATAACTCTTATTTTTCTTGAACCAATATCTATAATATCATTATCATTTAATATTCTAGTTGGCTCTCCAGTATAAATATTATAATTATCTATATTAAATTCAATTGGTGGTTCTTTACTAAAAGGCTCTTGTATAATGCTTCTTTTTATTATACTAAGAGGAACATTAATACCTTTTTTTAGCCATCCAGCATCATCTTTATGTACACAAATATTATTAAATAGTGCATGTCCGCCTATATGATCCCAATGCACATGTGTTGTAACTACTACAACTTGCAACTTTGTCAGCTTATCAACTTCATTTTTAATATTTCCTATACCTAAGCCTGTATCAATTAATAGAGCAGATGTTTTGCCTATTAATAAATAGGAGTGTACTTTTTCCCAATGCCCATATTCACTTATTGCATAAGTCTCATCATCAATCTTCTCAGTTGTAAACCATTTTTCCATATTTAAATCTCCTTTATAAAATTCTACAATAAACCTCTATGTCATTTCCTTCAGTATCCGTAAACTCTAATACCAAATTATCATTAATTTTTGTTAATGGGAAAACTATTTTAGCATTTAGTGCCTTTAATCTTTCAATCAATTTATCCATATTATTGACCTCAAAACTTGGCAAACAATTATCTCCCCAATTAACCCTTTCTTGAACCTTACTATTATTGAATAGGCAAAATCTAAATCCATTTATATTAAAAATACTAAATACTTCATCCCTTTTTTCAACAGATTGTTCAAGCAATTTTTCATAAAAATCAATTGCTCTATTCATATCTTTAACACAAATATATAATGAATTCAATGTAAAATTTAGTTCCATACTAATCATTCCTTCCTTTATTTCTTTCATCATAAAATCAGCAAAACAAATTAGCTGTTCTTGACTCCACTCAACTGTATTCTCAGAATTTCTATATCTTAATAAAGCTAATTTTATAGTATCTGTGTATGCATATGGAAGATTGTCAACCGCCCATTCTCCTCCTTCCTTTTTAGAGGATACAGTACCTTCTTTTAAATAGTATAATACTCTACAAAGATTAAGTACAAGATAAATAGGTTTGCTAATAATTTCTTCTTTTGCATCTTCAATATCACTCATAATAGAGTCAATATAATACTTTTTAGGAACAGATTGAAATACTTTCTGTATTGGTTTTCCAAATAAACAACGTCCTCTTTTTATTATTTCAAACTCTTATCAACATTAACTTATAAAAAATCCACAGTTTCATCTTTACGTAAAATGAAACTGTGGATAATTATCTTAATTAAATTGTAGGTTTGTAAAAAAGTTTGAACAAAAACCCCTACGGCTACTAGGACCAACAGGTTGACAACTTGTCTCGTATGCCAATTCCAACATACGCCCATGAATATATAGGAATATGCATAATAAAGTACTTCCTAGCAATCCAATACTTCTTAATAATTAGCTACTATATTAACATATATAACAAATCAAATAATACAACATATGTTTTATATTATAAAAAATAAACCGTTATTTAAATTAATGCTTTGTTTAGATAACATTATACATAACGCTTAATTTTTAATATAATTATTAAAAGTGTATATCAATATAATCATTTTATAAAACATACATTAATTGTTTTATACCTAATATTTGTATAAAACTATAATTTTTACTATATAAAAATTTTTAACTTCCTGAAACATTATACTAAATTGATAAACAACTAAAAATAGTTATACAGATTTTTAAATTTAAGAGGTAAGCGTTTAATTTTAAAAGCTTACCTACTTTTACAATTATACTTAAAATTTATAATTTCACTTTCCATACTTCTACTTCAAAAAATATTCCAATGCTTCAAGACTGATTACAGGCCTTATAAGCTGTATCTTTTTAGCCTCTTCATACTCAACACCGGCAATACCACTTTGAAGCAATGATACTTCATACCCTGCTTCCTTTGCACCATTATACGAAAAAAGAACACAATACTCAGCAGCAAAACCGCTTATAACCACAAAATCAACTCCAAGTTCTTTTAATTTATCATTAAGTTCTGTCTTAAAAAATGCATTATTGTACTCCTTATGAATTATAATATCATTTTCATCAGTAATAATAGAATCAACAAATTCAAATTCTTTAGAATCTGCTCCTTCACCTACTTCAATATCTAATACTCTAATAACAGGCAATCCATTTTTTCTAAATAACTTAGCTGCTTCATTTATATATTCCACTGCATCATCAAATTCCCTTTGGTACTTACAAAATTCACGACATCCCTTTTGCATATCAATGATTAAAAAAGCTGTCTTCATATTTTATCACTCCCCTTATAACCTAATGTTTTTATTATTTTATCACTTATTCTATTTGAGCTGTGTTATTTCCTCTATTTCATAATTCATTTTATTAAAAAAATCCACAGTTTCATCTTTACGTAAAATGAAACTGTGGATAATTATCTTAATTAAATTTTATTCCTACTCTGCTTACTATTCAACTGTAACAGATTTAGCAAGATTTCTTGGTTTATCAACATCGCAACCTTTAGCTATTGCTGTATAGTATGAAAGAAGTTGAAGAGGTATTACTGAAAGTACTGGTGCTAGTACTTCTAATGTTCTTGGTATATATCTAGCTACATCAACTGTTTTTTCTATTTCATTGTGTCCTTCCATTGCAAAAGCTAATACATTAGCTCCTCTTGTTTTAACTTCTTTTATGTTACTTACCATTTTTTCAAATAAAACTTCTTGAGTAGCTAAAGCTATTACTACTGTTCCATCTTCTATAAGAGCTATTGGACCATGTTTAAGTTCTCCTGCAGCATATGCTTCTGAGTGAATGTATGATATTTCTTTTAATTTTAATGATCCTTCCATTGCTACTGCATAGTCAAGACCTCTTCCTAAGAAGAACATATCTCTGTGCATATAGTTGTTTGCTGCAAATTTTTCAACTACAACTTTTGTTTCTAAAACTTTTTCTGCTTTTTCTGGAAGAAGTAACATTTCTTCTTTTATCTCTTCTATTTCTTCATTTGATAATGTTCCTTTATTTTCAGCAAAGAATAATGCTATTATATACATTGCTATTAATTGAGTTACATAAGCTTTTGTTGAAGCAACAGCTATTTCTGGTCCAGCCCAAGTATATAATACATCGTCTGCTTCTCTTGAAATTGAACTTCCAACAACATTTGTAACTGCTATAACTCTAGCCTTTTGTCTTTTAGCTTCTCTAAGAGCTGCTAAAGTATCAGCTGTTTCTCCTGATTGACTTACAACTATCATTAAAGTTTTTTCATTTATAATTGGATTTCTATATCTAAATTCTGATGCTACCTCTACTTCAACTGGTATTCTAGCTAATTTTTCTATTGCATATTTTCCGATTACTCCTGCATGATATGCAGTACCACATGCAACTATATATATTTTATCAATATTTTTTATTTGCTCTTGTGTTATTGTTATATCATCTAGTTTTATTTTTTCATTTTTTACTATTCTAGAAGTCATTGTATCTCTTATAGCTTTTGGCTGTTCATGAATTTCTTTTAGCATAAAATGCTCATATCCACCTTTTTCAGCAGCATTTGCATCCCAAGTTACATGGAATACATCTTTATTTATTTCTCTTCCTACTGTATCTAAAAGAGTAACTCCTTTTTCATCTATAACTACAAATTCTTTATCTTCAAGTAAATATACGTCTCTTGTATGATTTAATACAGCTGGTATATCTGATGCTATAAAATATTCATCTTTACCAAGACCAACTATTAAAGGACTATCTTTTCTTACAGCTACTAGTTTTCCTGGTTCATAAGTAGATACTACTCCTATAGCATAACTTCCTTCCATCTTAGTAACTGCTTTCATTACAGCTTCTACAATATCTCCATTGTAAAAATAATCAACTAAATGAGGTATTACTTCTGTGTCTGTCTCAGATTTAAAAGTATATCCTTCTGAAGTAAGCCATTCTCTTAATTTCATGTAATTTTCTATTATACCGTTATGAACAACAGCTATTGTTCCTTTTTCATTAGTATGAGGATGTGAATTTACATCAGATGGCTCTCCGTGAGTTGCCCATCTTGTATGTCCAATACCTACAGTTCCGTGTATAGGATTTTCTTTTAATTTTTCTTCTAAATTTGCAAGTCTACCTTTGCATTTTGTAACATTCATTAATCCTTCATCATTTAAAATAGCAACTCCTGCTGAATCATATCCTCTATATTCTAGTTTACTTAATCCATCTACTAATATTGATGAAGCTTGATTTTTACCTAAATATCCAACTATTCCACACATTCTATATAACCTACCTTTCAATATCTATAAATATTTTTGTAGGCTTTTAGTACGTAATTAATGTTGTAACAGAAATCGCTTCCTGATTTTATTAATCTTTAACGGTAGTACCATACCGTGGGGCATCCGCCGAATATTCGATACTCCCCATCCTCGTCAACTTAAATAAAATCTATAATTCTTTAAGTCCTGGCGCTTTATAAAATTTAAAATTCTATCCTCCTTCAAAAAAAATAAAAGCCTCACTTTATTATATTCAAACAATTTTGCTTGGTCAATATAAAAATACTCTTTAAAGTCAAAAAAACATGCATAATGATATCATTTACGCATGTTTTTACAAAATATTCACATATCAATATACTTATATATACTTATATTTCATTTTTATCCATAATAACTTGATCATATAATTTTCTATAATTTTCATTCTCTTGTACATTTATAAGATATTTCATAAAAGGTTCCTTTAACTTTTCTCTTTTTAATGCAAATTCCACAGTAGCCTGTAAAAAACCTAGTTTATCACCAACATCATATCTTCTTCCTTCAAAAATATATGCATACATTGCTTCTTCCCTAGCTAATGTTTTCAATGCATCTGTAAGTTGTATTTCTCCTCCTTTACCTGGTTTAGTATTTTGTAGTATTGGAAATATCCTTGGATTTATTATATATCTTCCTAATATAGCAATATTAGAAGGACTTTCTTCTTTCCGTGGTTTTTCTATTAAATCTTTAACTTTATAAACTCCATCTTCTATGTGCATTCCTTTTACTATTCCATATTTTGATACATCATCATAAGGTACTTCTTGTACTCCAAGTATAGAAGTTTTATATTCATTATAACAATTTATTAGTTGTTTAAGACAAGGCGTTTTACTATCAACAACATCATCTCCAAGCATAACTGCAAACGGTTCATCTCCAACAAAAGTTTTTGCACAATTTATAGCATGCCCTAATCCTCTTGGTTCCTTTTGTCTTATGTAATATATATTAACCATATTACTTATTTTTTTAACCATATTTAACATATCTTGCTTATCTTTTTTCTCTAATTCGCTTTCTAGTTCCACTGATTTATCAAAATGATCTTCAATAGCTCTTTTATTACGCCCTGTAATTATCAATATTTCCTCAATTCCTGAAGCTACAGCTTCTTCAATTATATATTGAATAGTAGGTTTATCTACTATGGGAAGCATTTCTTTTGGTTGTGCTTTTGTAGCTGGTAAAAATCTTGTACCTAATCCCGCTGCTGGAATTATAGCCTTTTTTACTTTCACTTTCTTCTCCCCTTTCTACTTCAAACATATGCTATTATCATTTATTTCTGCCCATACATTTATATTTTAAGTAAATATCAGGTTTTTATTCAAAAATACTAAAAGCAAAGTAAAAATCATAAATTTCCTTAACAATAAAAAAAACATAACTAGTCTTATCCATATCATAAGACTAGTTATGTTTTAATCTAAACTTTATTTTATTGATTTGCTTTATTTTCTATAAGTTTCGCAAGGTTATGAGCCAATTCATCTAGTTCACTTTGATCTTTTCCTTCAAGCATAACCCTAACAAGTGGCTCTGTTCCAGATGGTCTTATAAGAACTTTTCCACATCCGTCTAATTTATTTTCAATTTCTTTTATTTTTGTAATTATTTCTTCGTCTTCTAAATATATAGACTTCTTATCATTTGGTACCTTAGCATTTGCTAAAATTTGTGGTAATTCACTCATTATAGATACAAGCTCTGAAAATTTCTTTCCACTTTCTTTAATTACTCTTGAAATCTGCAAACCAGTTACAATACCGTCACCTGTTGTATTGTAATCTAAGAATATTATATGTCCTGATTGTTCTCCACCTAATTTATAATCTTCTTTTAACATTTGTTCTAAAACATATCTGTCTCCTACTTTAGTCTTTACAGTAGATACATTTATTTCTTTTAATGCTATATCTAAACCTAAATTACTCATAACTGTTACAACTACTACATCTTTGTTTAATTTACCCTTTTCTTTTAGGTATTTACCACATATAGCCATTATAAAATCTCCATTAACGAGATTTCCTTTTTCATCTATTGCAAGACATCTATCTGCATCTCCATCAAAAGCAAGTCCAAAATCGCATCCTTTTCTTACTACATAATCCATAAGTTCCTCTGGATGAGTTGACCCACAATTTTTGTTTATGTTTATTCCATCAGGGTCATTATTGATAACTACAACTTCAGCACCTAACTTTCTAAACGTTTGAACTGCAGCTTTATAAGATGCACCATTTGCACAATCAAGAGCTATTTTTAAGCCTTTAAGATCACAATCTATTGTTGATTCTGCAAATTCCATATAATCTTCTAATGCTGATTCTTCTATAATTTTTCTACCTAATTTTTCACCTGTAGGTGATGGTACATTTTTAAAATTATTTTCTATAGTGCCTTGAATCTTATCTTCTAAATCATCACTTAATTTGTATCCACATTTATTAAAAAACTTGATTCCATTGTATTCCACTGGATTGTGTGATGCCGAAATCATAACTCCTGCATCTGCATTATATTCTCTAGTTAAGTATGCTATTGCTGGTGTTGGGACTACCCCTACACATATAGCTTCAGCTCCTACAGACAGTATTCCTGATACTAAAGCAGATTCAAGCATGTCTCCTGATATTCTAGTATCCATTCCAACCAAAATTTTAGGTTTATGTGTACCTTCTGTTAAAACATGAGCTCCAGCTCTACCCAATTTATATGCTAATTCTGAAGTAAGTTCACTATTGGCAATACCTCTTACACCGTCTGTTCCAAACATTCTACCCATTAAAATTCCTCCACTCTAAGTAAAAAATATACACATAGTTTTATTATATTATAATTACTATTTTATAACAACATTAATATTGTAGGATTGTTCCAAAATATACCCAACAATACTACAAAATCACAAAATATAAGTATATATTTTCCATATATTGAATGATAAAAAAATAAAATTCCATGATACATTGGTTCATGGAATTTTATTCTTTTATCATTTCTAATGCTTCATCTGGAGTTATCGTACCTTGCTCAACCATCTCCAATATTTTCTTCTTATCATTCTTAGAGTTTTTATCTACAGTATACCCTAATGCTGAAATTGCATCATCTAATTTAGCCCTTACTGTAGGATAGGAAACTCCTAATTCTTTTTCTACATCTTTAATATTTCCTCTACATTTTACAAATACTTTTATGAAATTTAACTGATCTTTTTTTAAATATGCAAATTTTGATAATTCGAACTCATTTTGTATTATTGTTCCACATTTTTTGCATTCTAACCTTGTGACCTCTAAATTAGAATTACATACAGGACACCTACTTATAACTCTACGAGACACATGCTCACTCCTCTCAATCTTTCGTACCTCAATATCTCTTATCTATAAATTATAATTGTTTTACTTACTATTTTCAAGTATTATATTAATATATTTAATGTTAATGTTAATATTTAAAATTTATAGATTAATATATTTTATTTACAAGCTTGTAAATATTAATATATTAAATTTTTATGTAAAAAATGTTCAATTCAACTTATACCAATCCACAACTAAAATTTCCAATAATAAAATATACTTACATATTGGAAAATTCAATTTTCTTTTTTTCATTAACTTTTGATTTATCATCTATTTTAATTTCCTCAGTATATTCCACTACTTCAATTTCACATTTTTCTCCAATAATAACTTTCTTACCTCTAACTATGTTAGCTACTGTATTTTCAAGAAATATATTATCTCCTTCTATAGTATCAGTCACTAATTTGCCACAATGATCACCAAATAAATTAAACAAATTAAATCCAAAATTTTTTCCATTACGTATATCTATATTTTTTCCACCTATTTCTCTTACCGTACATTTTCCACCTATTTGTACATCTATGTTTTCTGCATTCAAAAGCCCCTCTATCTTAAATCCACCACTACCACAAAAATCTTCTGATTCACAATCTTTTCCTATACTTACTCCTCCAGAAATAGATACTTTTTCTGCTTTTAAATCTTGTCCTATTTTAGCAGATCCTGATATAGAAATTTCTTTAGTAGTAATATTTCCAGCGATACGTGAAGACCCTGATACCCTTATTTCTTTTGCCTGTAAATTTCCGTGTACTCTACATGATCCACTTGCCTTAAAAAGGTCAGTTTTTACATTTCCCTCTATCCTAGATGAACCACTAGTTTTTAATTCTACACATTCTATATCTCCCGTTACCTTCCCTGAACCTGATATATGCACTTCATTATATTTTCCACCATTTACTGTACCTGAACCTGAAATTCTTAAATTTTTACCTTCCCCCATCATATTTCCCCCTTATGTGTTATCTTTTCTTATTTATTCCTATATTATGTGTTATCTTTTCTTATTTATTCCTATATATGGAATTAGAAAAGTTTAAACTTCCACTGATATAATGAAAATTAAGAATAATATTATATTTATATAAATTATTTTACCATATATATTAGATATAAACCACACTGGCTATATCATATTAATATTCTCTAATCATATTGTTATGACTAAAATTTTTATGATACATTGGACAAAGGCACATATTGCATAAAAAACCTTTCACTTCGTCAAGAAATTATAAATTTATAACGAAAAAGGCATAAGTTTAAAACAACTTATGCCTTAAGATTCATATAAATTATTTAGCGTACTGAGCACCTATTTCTAATGCCTTTTTATTTGACTCATAGAACTTTTCTTTACCATGAGCTTTTAGTGAAGCTAATAACTCATCCATTGAAACAATTTTTGTTTTTTCAACAAGTGCACCTAATAAAACCATATTAGCAATTTTTTTACTACCTATTTTTTCTGCTTCAGTTTGAGCTGGAATTTTTATAACTTCAATATCATCTCTTTCTATTTCTCTATTTACAAGGTCACAATCCATTATTAAAAGACCGCCTTTTACAATTTGTTTTTCAAATTTATCTAAAGAAGGTCTGTTCATAACTACAAGAGCAGTTGGATCTGTAACGATAGGAGAACCTACTGGATCTTCTGATAATATTACAGAACAGTTTGCTGTACCTCCACGCATTTCTGGTCCATAAGATGGAAGCCATGAAACATTCAAATCACAATCCATACCTGCATAAGCTAAAAATTTTCCCATTGAAAGAATACCTTGTCCTCCAAAACCAGCAAATATAATTTCTTGTGCCATATTATTTCACCTCCTCAGTTGTATCTTTTTTTACTCCAAGTGGATAATATGGTATCATATTTTCTCTTAACCAATTCATAGCTTCTTGAGGTGATAATCCCCAGTTAGTTGGACAAATTGATAATACTTCAATTAGTGAGAATCCTTTTCCTGCTAATTGATTTTCAAATGCTTTTTTAATAGCTTTTTTAGCCTTTATTACATTACCTACACTATCAACTGATACTCTTTCAACATAACAAGCTCCAGTTAAAGTAGATAGCATTTCTGATACTCTAACAGGATATCCTGCAAGTTTAGTATCTCTTCCATAAGGAGTAGTTTCAGTTACTTGACCAGGCAATGTTGTTGGAGCCATTTGTCCTCCTGTCATACCATAAATACAGTTATTTACAAAAACAGTTACTATGTTTTCTCCTCTTGTTGCAGCATGAACAATTTCAGCAGTTCCTATTGCAGCTAAGTCACCATCTCCTTGATATGTGAAAACAACTTTATCTGGATTTGTTCTTTTTATTCCTGTTGCAACAGCTGGTGCTCTACCATGTGCTGCTTCAAACATATCACAGGCAAAATAGTCATATGCAAGAACTGAACATCCTACAGGTGCTACCCCTATAGTCTTGTCCACAATTCCAAGTTCATCAATAACTTCAGCTACTAATCTATGAATAATTCCATGTGTACATCCTGGACAATAATGTGTAGGTACATCTAATAAAGCTTTTGGTGGTTGAAATACAACAGCCATTATTTTACACCCCCTACAATTTCTTTAATCTTATTCAATATATCTTCTGGATGTGGAACCATACCACCAGTTCTTCCATAGAAATATACTGGTTTTCTTCCATTTGAAGCAAGTCTTACATCCTCAACCATTTGACCACAACTCATTTCTACTGAAATATATCCACATTTAGTGTGATCTATAGTTTTTTCAAATGCTTCAGTAGGATATGGCCATAATGTTATTGGTCTTATAAGTCCTATATTCAATCCTTCTTCTTTAGCCATCTTAATAACATTCTTACATATTCTTGATGTAGTTCCATATGCTACGATTATTAAATCTTTTTCACCTTCACAATTATATAATTCATATCTAACTTCATTCTTTTCTATTTCTTTATATTTATCAACAAGTTTAAAATTATGTTTTTCCAAATCTTCAGGTTTTAAATATAGTGAATTTATTACATTATGTTCTTTTCTATCTCCAAGGCTATTTGCTGCCCAAGTTTTTTCTGGCAATTCTTTTTTTGGTCTTTCTTTAAATTCTACTGGTTCCATCATTTGACCAAGCATTCCATCTCCCATTATCATACATGGATTTCTATATGTGTCTGCTACATCAAATGCATCTTGAATTAAATCTACCATTTCTTGTATTGATGATGGTGCAAATACTGGCATTTTAAAATCACCATGTGCTCCACCTTTAGTTGCTTGGAAATAATCTGATTGTGCTGGTTGAATACTTCCAAGTCCTGGGCCTCCTCTTACAATGTTTATAATAACACAAGGAAGTTCTGCACCTGCTATATAAGAAATTCCTTCTGATTTTAAACTTATTCCAGGACTACTTGAAGATGTCATACATCTTACGCCTGTACCAGCAGCTCCATATACCATATTTATAGCAGCTACTTCACTTTCTGCTTGCAAAAATACTCTTCCTATTTTAGGCATCTTTCTTGACATATAAGCAGCCACTTCTGTTTGAGGCGTTATTGGATAACCAAAGAAAGCTTTACAATTAGCTCTAATAGCAGCTTCGCCAATAGCTTCATTACCTTTCATTAAAACTTTTTCACCCATTGTTTTACCCCCTTATCATTATTTTTCTACTGTTATTACACAATCAGGACACATTCTTGCACAGGATGCACATCCTATGCACTCTTTCATTTTTTCTTCTGTAACAATAGCTGGATGATATCCTTTTATATTTAATTTGTCTGAAAAACTAATTATTCCCTTTGGGCAAGCTTCAACACAGTGACCACAGCCTTTACATCTATCTTCTCTAAAAGTTACCTTTGGCATAAATTTTACCTCCTTATTTTTTTATTGAAAATTCATAGACAACATTTTTAATAATGGTAATACTATGAACTTTCTGAATTTTTATTTTAAAAAAAATTTTCTTACTATCTCCATGGTGGTTTCATAAAGATGTCTATTCCATAAACATCTACACTAACCTCACTTTTAATTTTATCTACTAAATCTCTCCTACATACTAAGTATTTATAAGGAATATTTATTTTCTTAGATAATGCATGTACTTCTTTATGTCCTTTTAAAACATCTTCAATTTTAGTTTCATAAGACATGTTTGTATTTGATACTAACTCTGTAACTTTAAGTCTACTTGCTCTTTCTATGGAATGTATATATTCTTCTGTGCCTTTAGCATCTTTTGTAAATGGTCTATTATTATTTACGACAAAATGCATTGAATATCCTTCTTTTTTGAAATATTTATTGAATTGTCCTAACGCAACTGCACCTTGTTCGTCACCACCTACATCAATTATAACTTCTCCTTCATCTTGACTAAATATGGACATTACTTCTGGTGTAACCACCATTAATTCTGCATTTACATAGTCAGGATTAGATGCTATAACCTTTATTCCATAGCTCTCTAGCTCATCCTTTAACCCCCTAACACAAAAATAAGGATTAACTATATCAATGTCAACTATAGTAACTTTCTTTCCTTTCTTTGCTAAATCTATTGCTTTATTTATAGCTATTTCTGTTTTTCCACTACCGAAATGACCTGCAAAAATTTTTATATTACTCATTTCCATCACCAGCTCACTTTGCAAGAATTATTTTCTTCAATATTTTCTGAATTTTTCATCTTCTACACTTAATACTTTACACTTTTTTGATTACGTTTACAATATATTTAATGCACTAAATACCACATTGTGTTTTAAATATATAAGAAAGACTTAAAAATTATACCCAATTTCTAAGTCTTTCTATTTTTTTCAACATAAGTTATATTTTATTTTAATATACTTTTGCTTCTTCTTCTCCTTTTAGTACTCTAAGTCCACCTTGTGTTAATGCAAGAAGTTCATCTTCACCTGGATATACAACTACTGATGATATAAATTCTACTCTTTCTTTTATAGCTTGCTGCATAACTTTACTGTAAGCTATTCCACCAGTTAATATTATTGCATCTACTTTACCACATAAAACTGCAGCACATTTTCCAATTTCTTTAGCTACTTGATATGCCATAGCATTAAATATCAATTTGCATTTTTCATCTCCAGCTTCAGCTTTTTCTATAACTTCTTTGGCATTATTTGTTCCAAGATATGCCACTATTCCACCTTTACCATTTATTTTCTTCTTAATTTCTTCAATTGTGTATTTTCCACTATAACACATTTTTACTAAGTCACCTATTGGAACTCCACCAGATCTTTCTGGAGAAAATGGACCTTCACCATCAAGTGCGTTGTTAACATCAACTATTTTTCCATTTTTATGCGCACCAACAGAAACTCCACCACCCATATGAGCAACTATTAAGTTAACATCTTCGTATTTCTTATTGTTTTCTTTTGCATATCTTTTTGCAACTGCTTTTTGATTTAATGCATGGAAAATACTCTTTCTTTCTATTTCTGGCATACCTGATACTCTAGCAACATCTTCTAGTTCATCTACAACAACAGGGTCAACTATAAATGCTGGTATATTAAGTGGTTTAGCAATTTCATTTGCTAATATTCCTCCAAGGTTTGATGCGTGTTGTCCTTGAACACCTACTTTTAGATCTTCTAACATTGAAGAATTAACTTTGTATGTACCTCCTTCAATAGGTTTTAAAAGTCCGCCTCTACCTACTATAGCGTCTAAATCTTTTATATCAAAATTTTTCTCTTTTAATACATTTAATATTACTTCTTTTCTAAAATCTAATTGTTCAAATATTGAACCATATTTTCCTATTTCTTCTGCTGAATGTCTTAATGTTTCCTCTAATATTTGTTTTTCATCTTCATATACACCTATTTTTGTTGACGTAGAACCTGGATTAATTATTAATAACTTAAAAGCCATATTACAAACCTCCTATAATTTAATAAAAACTTTATTTACGAATTTAATTTATTTACGAAGAAGTTCAGCTACAAGTGCAGCAAGTGCTATTGAATTAAGTTTTGTCTCTTCACTGTCCGCTCTTGAAGTTAAAACAACTGGTGCTGCTGTTCCAACTAAAAGTCCTCCATTTTTAGAGTTTGTAGTATATGTTAAAGTTTTATACATTACATTTGCTGCTTCAATATTTGGAAGAACAACTATATCAGCTTTTCCTGCTACTGGTCCAGTCACTTTTTTGTGTTTTGCAGATTCTTCAGATATAGCATTATCAAGTGCTAAAGGTCCATCTACTACGCAACCTTTTATTTGTCCTCTATCACTCATTTTAGCAAGTGTTGCTGCGTCTAATGTTGCTGGCATATTAGGATTTACTACTTCAACTGCACATATTGGAGCAACTTTTGGACACTCTAAACCAACAGCATGAGCAACTTTAACTGAATTATTTATTATATCAACTTTTTCTTTAAGTTCAGGATACATATTAAATGCTGCATCTGTTAAGAATAATAATCTATCAAATCCAGGTATTTCAAATACTGAAACATGAGACATTAATTTTCCAGTTCTAAGACCTACTTGTTTATTTAATACTGCTCTTAAGAAATTTGCAGTATCTATAAGTCCTTTCATAACCATATCTGCTTTACCAGTTGAAACTAATTCAACTGCTTTTAATGCTGCTTTTCTTGGATCTTTTTCATCAACTATTGTGTAATCTTCCATCTTCATGCCTATTTTTAATCCAATTGATAATATTTCTTCTTTGTTACCTACAAGTATAGCATCTGCAATTCCATTTTCTTTTGCATTTTTTACTGCTTCAAGTACAGGCTTGTCCTGAGCTACTGCTACTGATAAAACCTTAGTATCTATATCTTTTGCTTTTTGTAAAACTTCTGAAAAACTCTTAATCATTTATATGCACCTCATTTTCATATATTTTTGCTTTTTCTTTGCCATTTATAACTCTTAGCGCTCCTTGTGCTAGTGCTAACATTTCATCTTCACCAGGCACTAACTCAACCGGAGCAATGAATTCAACTCTTTCTTTTATCCAGTTTGTTATTTTTTTATCATATGCTATTCCACCAGTTAATATAATAGCATCAATCTTTCCATTTAATACTACAGCCATAGAACCTATTTCTTTTGCAATTTGATAAGCCATAGCGCTAAATATAAGTTCTGCCCTTTTATCTCCATTTTCTATCATCTTATCAACATTTCTAGCATCATTAGTACCTAAATATCCAACTAATCCACCTTCACCAATTAGTTTTCTCTTTAACTCTCTTTGTGTATACTTACCACTAAAAGCTATTTTTACAATATCCCCTACTGGAAGTCCTGCAGCCCTTTCTGGTGAAAAAGGACCTGATTCATTAGCATTATTACAATCTAATATTCTGCCATTTTTTACTGAAGCTATTGATATTCCTCCTCCGAGGTGACAAACTACAAATGTACTGTCTTCAAATGACTTATTAATTTTTTTACATACTTTTCTTGTAACTGCTTTAATATTTAAGGCATGTACCAATGATCTTCTTGATATTTCAGGTATTCCTGAAACTCTTGCTTCATCAATAAATTCATCTACAGCTACAGGATCTACAATAAATGATTTAGTTCCTGATTTACATGCAATTTCATGTGCTATAATTCCCCCTAAATTCGATGCATGTTGACCTTGAACTCCTAATTTTAAATCTTGAAGCATTTTTTCTGTTACTTCATAAGTTCCCCCTGGCATTGATCTTAACAATCCTCCACGTGCTACTACTCCTATTAAATTGTTCAACTCTACACTGTTTTCTTTTAGCCAATTAAGTATTCCCTCTGTTCTCATGTCCTTTTGATCATATATTTTTTCAAACTTTTTTATTTCTTGAGAATCATGAGATAAACTTTGTGTCAAAATACAATCTTCATTGTTAAAAAGAGCTATTTTAGTCGATGTTGACCCTGGATTGATAACCAATAAATACTTTTTATTCTCCATATGCATATCCTCCATATAAATATATTAAAACTTATATTTAAATTTTTTAGCATATTTAAAAAAAGATTATTAATATTTTAACAAACCCCTCTTATATTTTAACAAATTTTTTAATCAAAACACTATTTTTCAGAAAATTCAATATTTTGGTGTATATTCTTTCATTATACTTTCTGCTACTTTAAGTCCATCTACTGCTGCTGATACTATTCCTCCTGCATAACCTGCTCCTTCACCAGCTGGATATAATCCTTTTATGGATATACTTTGAAGCTTTTCATTTCTCTCAATTCTAACTGGAGCAGATGTTCTAGTTTCAATACCTGTCAAAATAGCATCCTTAGATCCAAATCCCCTTATTTTTTTATCAAAATTAACAAATCCTTCTTTTAATGTTTCTATAACATAACTAGGTAAGCATTCTTTAAGATTGACAAATTTATATCCTGGTCTATAAGTGGGTTTTATACTACCAAATTTTTTTGATATTTCATCTTTCATAAAATCTCCTAATAATTGTATAGGTGCTTTATAACCTCCACCACCTACTTTATAGGCTAAACTTTCATAATGTCTTTGAAATTCCATTCCCATCAATGGACTACTTCCTTGAAAATCATCCTTTCCTACAGATACAACTATAGCTGCATTTGCATTTGTTTTATCCCTTTTATGATAACTCATTCCATTAGTAACAAGTCTTTCATTTTCTGAAGCTGCAGCAACAACCTCTCCTCCAGGACACATACAAAAGCTATATACAGACCTATTTGAGTTTTTACTAGTATAAGTAAGTCTGTAATCAGCAGCTTTAAGTCTTGGGTGATTAGCAAATTTTCCATACTGATTTTCATTTATCATTTGTTGTAAATGTTCTACTCTTACTCCTATAGCAAAAGGTTTTGGAGTCATAAAAACACCTTTATTACACAACATTTCATATGTATCTCTGGAACTATGGCCTATTGCTAATATTAAATTTTCACAAGGTATCTCACCTTTATCTACTGTTACTGATATTATATTTCCGTTTTTTATAATTATATCTTCAACAAAACTATTAAATCTAACTTCTCCACCAAGTTCTATTATCCTTTTTCTTATGTTTTTTACTACCACCTTTAAAACATCTGTTCCTATATGTGGTTTACCCTTATATATAATTTCTTCTGGTGCTCCAAACTTAACTAATTTTTCTAATATATAATCACATCTAGAATCTTTTATTCTAGTAGTAAGTTTACCATCTGAAAAAGATCCTGCTCCACCTTCTCCAAATTGTACATTTGAATTTAAATTTAATACTCCTGTTTTCCAAAATTTTTCTACAGATTTAGTCCTGTTATCTACATCTTGACCTCTTTCTAAAATCAAAGGCTTATAACCTTTTTCCGCCATAATAAGACCAGCAAACATTCCTGCTGGTCCCATTCCAACGATAATTGGTCTGTTACTCATTTTCTTAGTTCCGTATTCAAAAACGCCATCATATTTTACTTTTTCAATTCTTACATTGTTATCATTTGCCTTTGCTACAATTTTAGATTCATCATCACAAATAAGTTCTACAGTATAATTAAATCTTATTGTATTTTTTCTTCTTGCATCTATAGATTCTCTTAATATTTTGAATTCTTTAATATCACTCTCTTTTATTTTTAGTTTCTTTGCTGCCCTTTTTTTTAAGAGTGAAATATCATCATTTATATCTAAATTTATATTATTGATTTTTATTGGCATCAGTCTCTTCCACTTCCTTTTTCTTTATTGTTACCTTAATCTTTTGTGGATTACTAGATATCATTTTTATTCCTGTTGGTAATTTTATATTTACAGGAACATCGTAGTTTCCATCTTTTAATAAATTCAAATCCACATTACATTCTATATTTTTCTCTGATAAATTATCCATCTCAGATTTTTCACCTGAAACAATTAGTGAAACTTTATCAGATTTTAATACTGCTTCATATTCTTCTGATAAATTATTTATTTTTATATTTAATGATATATTTTTCTTAATATACTCTCCAAATATCACTTTGACTTTTACTTTGCTTATTTCATTAACAATCTTAACATTTTCTGGTATTTTTAAAGGAATCTCCACTATATTTCCACTTGTTATATTTGATAAATCTAATTTCTCCGTCCATATCTTACTTATACCTTTTACTATCTCTGGATCACCTAAAATTTTTATCTTATCAGGTTCAATTAATATACTTTTTACTACTATATTTTTAACCCTACTTTCATTAGTATCAACATGTACTGATACAGTCTTTGTTTGGTATACTGGTATTTTAACCTTCACATATTTAGGATCCACTTTTACATGTTCCACCACTCTATCAGTCTTATCTACTGGTTTAGCAAAGTAAGTACCTTCTATATTTTGTGATTGATTGCTTAAATCTATATCTACTTTAGCATAACTTACAGAATTTACATATCTTTCTGGTCCACTTACCAAAATATTTTTAGGACTAACTACTGTTTCAGAACCAATGAAACCTTCTTTAGTTTCTCCTACAGTTTTAACTTTTACAGGTACATTTTTTTCCACTAAATCATCTAACTCAACTTTAATCCATAAATTTTCTGGATTTATTATAGTAATATTTTGGGGATACTGTTTTATTTCAATTGGAATTCTTATTTTGCCTTTCTTCAAAGCAAAATCATTCATATCAGCTACTACCTTAAACTGATTTTGTTTTAATGCATATATTTCATTAGCAGCGCCTTTAACCGTAATATTAACAGTATAATTTTGATTCGGCACTTCTACCAAATTAAGTCTAGATAGTACATCTTTATTTACAAGTGAGACTTTTACATTTTTTATAACTGTTGTCTTTATAGGATTTTCAACATTAGAAATATACAGCCACAATCCAAAAGCAGCTATTAAACAACATATCTTTATTATTAAATCCTTTTTTCTGGTTTTATCCATGACTTCACCTTCTCTTTAAGGGTAATACTCTTATGTTTTCTGTACTGCATAATTTTAATTAATATATCTTTTAATTTATCTCCATCATAATTTCTAGTCAATTTTCCATTTACAGCTAAGGATATAACCCCTGTTTCTTCAGATACAACAATAACTAACGCATCTGAGATTTCAGATATTCCTAAAGCTGCTCTATGTCTTGTTCCTAATTTTTTATTTAAATTCTTATTATCAGTTAATGGCAAAACGCATGCTGAAGCGATTATTCTATCATTTCTTATTATTGTAGCTCCATCATGTAATGGAGTATTAACAACAAATATATTCTCTAAAATTGCTGAACTTATCCTTGAATCTAATATTATTCCAGAATTAATTATTTCTCCTAATCCAGTACTCTGTTCTATAACTATCAAAGCACCTGTTTTACTGTATGCTAAATTTTCCACAGCATTTATAATTTCTGTAATAACTTTATCCATAGTTTCATCATCTTCTATAATATGTTTATCAAATGCGCTTCTTCCAATATGCTCTAAGGCTCTTCTTAATTCAGGTTGAAATATAATTACTATAATAAATACACCTATTGGCAATGTTTTATTTAAAATCCAATAAAGCATATCTAAATGCAAAATGTAACTAATAGGAATCAATAAAAAAATCAATATTATTCCTTTTAAGAGTTGTTCAGCTCTTGTTTCCTTTATTAAATCATAAATTTTGTAAAAAATATATGCTACTACAAGTATATCTAGTATTGAAAATAAATTAATATTTTTTATCGTATTTATTATAAGATTAATTTCTCCCACTGAATTCACTCTCCATTCTAATCCTTATTTACAATTATACACTATGATTATTATTTATAGTATAAAAAACATAAACTATTTATTATTAAAAACTTAGAATATTATCTTATTTATGATAATATAAAATAGAAGAAACATTATTAAAGGAGGTATACTATTTGAAAGATTCTACAAAAAAGTTATTAATTAATTTTTCAATCATAATTGGAGTTATAGCCCTTATAATAATTGTATTTTTTAGCACATACTACTTTTCAATAAATAAGTCTTATAAAAGCTATGAAAAAAATATACAAAATATCGTAAACTCCATAAATGAAACAAACAATAATATAGCTAATTTATCTAATTCTGATACATATAACTCTGAACTTGTATCTAAGGAACTCTCAAGTAAAATTCAACATTTAAATGACATAAAATCTAAATTAAATGATTTAAATCCAACAGATAAATATAAAAAATCATATAATCACTTAAATGATGGATTAAAAAATAATATTACTATGTATAATTATTTACTCATTCTAATAAATAAACCACTAGATAAAAATATAGAAAGTTCTATTAAAAAACTTAAACTTTCTAAAGATGATTGTATTAATTACTATTCTATTTTTGATATTAATAATTTGAAAATAACCTTACCAGAAAAAACAATACAATTCGTTAATAACTCCACGAATTATGTTTATGAAAAAATTAGAGTAGAACGTGATAAAGAAATATCTCAAAATCAATTAATAGAATTTTCAAACAACATAGATACCATTTTAAATGATTTTTTAAGCATTAAAACTGATTATCCTTCTATGTTACTTGATGCAAGAAAAAATCTAATAGAATATAAAGAAATAAGTACTTTAATAAATACAAATATTTCAAAATTAAAAACGTTAAAAAGAAATCTTTACAATATAAGCGTACCTGAAAATCAATCAAAAATATACGATTCATTAAAAAATGTTTTTACTACTTATGAATCTTATTTAGAAAGTTTTAAATATTCTTTAGCTATAGAAAAAATTAAAGTTAAAAATACCAATAGTGATATTAAAACTTTTGATAAACTTTATGAAAATCCTAAAAGAAAATTATCAGATACAAATATAAATTATGATAAATTTATTAGCTTATATAAAGAATTTAAAAAAGATATTTATAAATAATTTACTTTTGTATTATTTTTTTTAAAACGGGAATAATATCACTAATCCAACTAAAAGCATGTTTTCCATATCCTATCATTTTTTTACATACTTTATGCCTTTATTGCATATAATTATATGCAGGCAAAGGAGGAAAAAGATGAAAAAAATTGTAACAATATTAATAACACTAATATTTATTTTTACACCTTGTATTAATGCAAAAGGATTAGTGAGCGAAAAAGATGAAAAAAATATAAAAAATTTATATAATGAACAAGAAAATGAAGTTGTAGCAGTTTTCAATGAAAGTAAACCATTATTTATAACAAACAAAGACGTCTACTTAATGGCTCAAGTTGTATATGGTGAAAGTTGCGGTGAACCCTATAGGGGTAAAATTGCAGTAGCCTCTGTTATTCTTAATAGATTAATAAGCTCAAAATTTCCCAATACTGTAGAAGGAGTAGTCAAACAAAAAAAAGCTTTTTCTTGTGTTAAAAATGGATCTATAAACATAGAACCTGATAAAAATAGTTATAATGCTGTACTTGATGCTTTAAAAGGTAAAGATCCAACATCAAAAGCTTTATTCTTTTATAACCCTAAAATATCTACATGTAATTGGATGAAAAACATCTCAAAAAAGAATATTATAACCATAGGTAATCATGTATTCTTTGCAGTAAAATAAAACTAAAACTCATGATTTTACAAAATCATGAGTTTTAGTTTTTTACATTTTGTTATCTAATTTGTTAACAGCATTAAGAGCTGAAACTTGACCTTCTCCCACAGCCTTCATATATTGATAAGGCTTTCCTGTGCAATCTCCACAAGCATAGCATCCTGGTATATTAGTCTCCATCTTTCTATTAACTTTAATATGACCATCTTCTATTTCTAATCCTGGAACAAGTTGATTTGGTGCTACACTATCTTTTAGTATAAATACCCCATCTGTATCAATTTTTTTATCTTTTAATATTAATGTTTGAACCTTCATTTTTCCATTTATCTCAACTGGCATATCTTTAACTATTTCTATGTTTTTATTTATGTTATATTCACTCTTATACATTGGAACATAATATACTTTTGATGCTACTTCGCCCACAAAATTAGCTTCTTCTTCTGCCTCTTTATTATGACCTATTATTGTAACTACTTTATTTCTATATAAAGGAGCATCACAAGTAGCACAATATCCTACTCCTCTTCCTAAAAATTCTTCTTCACCTCTTAATGGTTTTGTAAATTCCATTCCTGTTGCTAAAATAACTTTTTTAGCATCATATGTTTCATTTTTCATCATAAGTGTGAAATATTCTCCCATAGCATATACATTATTAACTTTTTCATATTTTATATCTATATTCATAGATTTTATATGCTGTTCAAACTTTTCTTTAAGTTCTACACCTGTTATATTGTAAAAGCCTAAATAATTATTTATTTTAGGTGCTTTGATAAGTTTATTACTAAAATTTTTATTTCCAAAAACAATTATTTTCTTATTTCTAATTTTTGCATTAATTGCCGCTGATAATCCAGCGGGTCCACTTCCTATTATAGCAATATCATATTTTTCTCCCATTTTCTCACCTCAAAACATACTTTATTTTTAATATAACTTATTAAAAATCATAAATAGGCTGTGTTTCTTAAGAAACTCAGCCTACTCATTTTAGATATGTTGTTCAATTAACATTTTTATATCGTTTTTAGGTCTAAATCCAACCATTGTTTGAGCTACTGAACCATTTTTAAATATCATTACTGTCGGTATACTAGCTATTTGATACTGACCAGCTATTGCTGGATTCTCATCAACATTTACTTTTACAAATTTAGCTTTTCCCTTTAATTCTGTTGATACTTCCTCAATAACTGGTGCAAGCATTTTACAAGGTCCACACCAAGATGCCCAAAAATCTACTACAACTGGCACATTTTGATTTAAAACCTCTGATCCAAAATTCATTTGATTTATTGATTTTACCATATAATCCCTCCATTCATATACCCCTATTGGGTATATTATATATTTATATTCTATATATTATTTTTCTCAAAGTCAATAATTTTAGTAATTATTCTTTATCCATTTTTGATAAGTATTTATACTAATTGTTTATTATTTCTTTCATCTTAGAATTATTATATATAGATTCGGGATAATTTTTTTTAAGTTTATTAGCATACATTTTAGCATCTTCTTTGTTTTTATAAACACTTAATAAAGCTAATTTATAAAGAGTCTCTTCTGCATAATCTCCTTTAGAATAACTCTTTTCATATATTTCATAATATTTTATTGCATTACTTACATCTTCTTGTTTTTCAAAAGTTATTCCTAAGAAGTATACTATATGTGATTTTAAAAAGCTTCCATCTGAAAACCTAAACCCTCTTAAAAGATTCTCTTTAGCTTCATTATAGTTTTCCTTTTGCAAGTACTCTCTACCTTTTTCATAAAAATAGTTAACTCCACTTTCTTTCATAAAATTTATACCTTTTTCATATATAAGTCTATCATTTATTGATAACTCTTCTTTATTACAACTTATCAAAGAATTATATAACTTTATAAATTCTTCATTTTCTATATATTGCTTAACAAGATTAGCTGAAAATTTCACATCAGATTTTTGTTCTTTTGTTTTTATATTATTTACAGCTTTTTTATTAGTTAATTTGTCATTTACTTTTTTATTATTTTCACTTACATCATATGCATGTTTATTAGTATTGTTCTTATATTTATCTTTTTTATCTTTCACTTTCTCAGAATTAACATAGTTTTTTACTTTTGATGAAGAAATATTTTTATATACATAACATATTCCTAAAATTAATCCAATAACTATTATTCCAACTATAACTTTTTTATAATTATTTTTATTTTTAATTATTCCATATTCTTTAAGTTTACTTTTTGTATTATTAGCCATTAAATTATTTTTATCTATTTTTAAAACTTTATTCAAATATGTAATACACTTATTATATTCTCCCTTTTTCACGTAACACATAGCTATATAATTATTTATATTAATACAATTATAATCACTAATTTCACATCGTTGAAAAAGTTTAAGTGATTCATTAACATTTATAGCTTCATATAATTTTACAGCCTCACTATAAATATTAAATTTTTCTTCATCATTTTTACTATCTTTTAAATATTTTTTTGATATTTCATCTTTATTATATTTATAATTTATTTCCCATACTCTTTGAGCTGCATTCAAATCGCCTTTAAAATAATGCATAAGTCCTTTAAAATTTAAAGCTGCTCTATTTCTTCTATTTACATTTATACTTTTATCACAAATTTCTATTGCCTTATCTATATAACCAGAATTATAAAGTTTAACTGCTTTTTTATACAACTTAGAAGATTTATCCATTTTATCACCTTTACTTATTTCATCATTTAGACTCATATTGTTATACTTATTTAACCTTTTACATTTTTTTATTCTATATACAATTAATATTATATACTAAATATTGCCTGCATGTAAAAAAGTAAAAATCTTTATTAAAAAAAATTAATCCCAGATAAGAAATCTTATCTGGGATTAGTGTTTTTTTATTTAACTTCTGTATTCATTATAATTTGTTTAGCTTTTAATATAGAAGTAGCGCTCATTGAAAACTCATCTAAACCATATTCAACAAGTGTTGGTATAACTCTTTCATCACCAGCAACTTCTCCACACATTCCACACCATTTACCTGCTCTATGTGCAGCTTCTATAGTGTTCTTTATAAGTGCTAATATTGCTGGATGTAGTGGATTGTATAAGTATGATACTTTTTCATTCATTCTGTCTGCTGCTAATGTATATTGAATTAAGTCATTTGTTCCTATACTGAAGAAATCTGCATATTTAGCAAATTCATCTGCAGCAACTGCAGCTGCTGGTATTTCAACCATCATACCAACTTCTAAATTTTCATTAAAATCTTTTCCTTCAGCTTTTAATTCATCCATACATTCTTTTAATACAGCTTTAGCTTGTATAAACTCATCAACAGAAGAAATCATTGGGAACATTATTTTAATGTTACCATAAGCTGATGCTCTTAATAAAGCTCTTAATTGAACTTTAAATATATCTTTTCTATCTAAACATAATCTTATTGCTCTGTATCCTAAGAAAGGATTCATTTCTTCTGGTAATGGTAAATATGGAAGTTGTTTGTCTCCACCTATATCAAGTGTTCTTATAACTACAGGTCCACCATTAGTTTTTTCTGCAACATATTTATATGATTCAAATTGTTCTTCTTCTGATGGCATATCTTCTCTATCCATATATAGGAATTCTGTTCTAAATAATCCTACTCCATCTCCACCGTTTTCTAAAACTTGGTGAATATCTTCTGCTTTTCCTATATTTCCAACAATTTCAACATGTTTTCCTGCTTTTGTAACAGTTTTTATATTTATTAATTTTTTAAGTTCTTCTTTCTCTTTTGCATAAGCTTCTTTCTTTTCTTCATATTTCTTTATAGTTTCTTCATTTGGATTAACTTCTACTATTCCTTCTACACCATCAACAATTACTAAATCTCCGTCTTTTACACTTTCAGTTATATCTTTAAGACCAACTACAGCTGGTATCTCAAGTGTTCTAGCCATTATAGCACTATGAGAAGTTCTTCCTCCTATGTTTGTTAAAAACGCTATAACCTTATTTCTATCTAATTGAGCAGTATCTGAAGGTGTTAAATCATGAGCTACTAATATTGTATTTTCATCTAAGCTATCAAAATCTACACCTTTTACTCCAGCTAAGTTATTTAATATTCTCTTACCTACGTCTTTTACATCAGCAGCTCTTTCTCTCATGTACTCATCTTCCATAGCTGCAAATATTCCCATATACATATCTATAACATCTTGAAGTGCTTTTTCTGCATTCACACTATTTGAGTCTATATTCATTTCTATTGCACCAGTAAATTCTGGATCATCTAAAAGCATCATATGACTTTCAAAAACTGCAGCTTTATCTGCACCTACTTCTTTTTCTGCTTTTTCCTTAATTTTCATTAATTGCTCTCTTGAAGCTTCTACAGCTTCTTTTAATCTTGCTTTTTCAGCACCAATATCTTCAATTTTCTTTTCTACTATTTGAACTTCCTCATCAGTTTTTATAACTACTTTACCAATCGCATATCCTTTAGATGCTGAAATACCTTCTTTAATCATTATAAAATTCCTCCCCAACTACTATTTATATTCTAATTTTAAGTATGTGTCAAAAAATGATGTTTTATGTTTAACTATGTAACCAAATATAAGTTATGAGCAATTTTTATGCCAAAAAAATATTTTTCTAGTAAATTCGTTGAAAATCAACAAATCAAACAATTTAAAATATATTCATTATAATTAATACTTGATAAATTTTATCAACTTAAATATTTGATTAATGTCAATTACTAATATTATATCACTAAAAACTGTAGATTAACTACAATAAGTATAGTAAAATATATATTGATATTTTTTATCAATACAATTTTAAAATATTGATATTTTTTATCAAGGAGGTGTCGTATGATTAAAAAAAACGTTGAAATTAACATTGAAAGTGGTATACATACAAGAATAGCTGCTATGATAGTGGATAAAGCTTCTCAGTTAAAGTCGAAATATAATGTAAATATTTATATAAAAAAATCAAATTCTAGTTCTCAACCATTGGCAATAAGTATGTTGGCTTTGTTATCACTAAAAATTAAACAAGGTGAAATTGTAGAATTTTATTGTAAAAATAACTCCCTAGCAGCTGAAAAAGCGCTATTTGAAATTTGTGAATTTGTTAATATTGATCTTAATGACAATAATATGTCGAAAATAGATGCAATAATTCAAGAAAATACAATTGCTAACGAACAGATTATAAGTAATATTCCTATTGGTATAATTGTTATAGATACCAATTCACACATAACTAGCGTAAATGAATATGCTCTTAGAATAATTGATGACTGCTTAGAAAATGTTTGTGGAAAATATATTACTGATATAATTCCAACCTCTGATTTACCTACCATTGTAAAGAACAAAGAACATCATTTAGGTAAAATTCAACATATAAATAATAATATTGTAATTGTAAATAGAGCTCCTATTCTAGGTAAAAACAATAAAATTCTAGGAGCTATAGGTATATTCCAAGATATTTCTGAACTTATAGGAATAAAAGAGTTAAATGAAAAATTCATAAAAATTTTGGAAGCATCACACGATTTGATATGTTTTGTAAATGATGATAGAAAAATAAGTTATATTAATCCTGCATATGAAAAAAACTTTAATTTAAGTAAAAATAATATCCTTGGCATAGATTTAAAAGCTATATCTCCCAATGGTCTCAGAATGAAAGCTTTTAAAAACAGAAAAAAATTAGATAATATAATTTATAAAAAAGATAATATAGATTTAATTTCTACTGTAGAACCTATATTTATAGATAATGATTTTAAGGGTATTATTTCAATTTCTAGACCTGTTAATGAAATGAAAGAGCTATTGAATAAGCTTGAAAAATCTGAAGAAGAATTAAATTATTATAAAGATGAAATTAGACGACAAGCCTTATTAAATGGTTCTTTTCAAGATATAATAGGAACAAGTGGCTGTCTAAAAGAGGTTTTATATATATCAGAAAAAGCCTCTCATTCTACTTCTACTGTACTTATACGAGGTGAAAGTGGAACTGGCAAAGAACTTATTGCTAAAGCTATTCATTATAATAGTGATAGAAGTGAAAAACCTTTTGTGAGAGTAAATTGCGCTGCTATTCCTGAAAATCTTTTAGAAAGTGAATTATTTGGTTATGAAAAGGGAGCATTTACAGGTGCTTATAAAAGTAAGCCTGGTAAATTCACCTTAGCAAATGAAGGAACAATATTTTTAGATGAAATTGGAGATATGCCTCTTTCTATGCAAGTAAAACTATTAAGAGTTTTACAAGAAATGGAGTTTGAAAGTGTAGGTGGAATAATTTCTAAAAAAGTGGATGTAAGAGTTATTGCGGCAACTAATAGAAATTTAGAAGAAATGATGAAAAATGGTGAATTCAGAGAAGATTTATATTATAGATTAAATGTTATCTCAATAAATCTACCTCCTCTTCGAAATAGAAAAGAAGATATAAATTTGTTAAGTGAACATTTTATGAAAAAAATAAGTAAAAAATTAAATAAGAAAATTAAAGGTATGGATGCAGCTTGTTTAAAATATCTAGAACAATATAAATGGCCTGGTAATATTAGAGAATTAGAAAATATAATAGAAAGAGCCATAAATATGTGTGAAGATTATGTTATCACCACTAAGGACTTGCCTTTTTACATAACTAACATAAATAAAGAAAAAAATCATCTTATAAATTTAAAAAATGATGAAATTTTACCCTTAGAAAAATATGAAAAAGAAATAATAAGTTTAGCTATGAAAAAATATGGCAGTTACAATAAAGCTGGAAAAGCTTTAGGCGTAACTCACAGAACTGTAGCACTAAAATGTAAAAAATATGGAATTATCAAAGATGAATAATCCAACTTTCGCAGATGAAAAACAGTCACCGTGGAAAATGATATATTTCCCTAAAACATTTCACTTTAAAAATAATTAATAGTTAATAACTCAACTTTCGCAGGTAAAAAACAGCCGCTACGTGAAATGATATCTTGCTTAGAAACCTTTCACTTCAGTAACAAGTTCTAAATTTTACTCATATTGAAAAAAGATTTTTTAATTAATATTCCATAGGAATCAGTAATTAAAAAATAACTTTTTTCAAATTCGTAAAACTAAGAACTTGTAAACTTTGTTCAAATGTTTCTTACGCAATATATCATTTCCCTTTGCTAAGCAGTATTTTTTTACTGCGAAAGTTAAGTTAATAATGAATAATTAATAACTCAACTTTCGCAGGTGAAAAACAGCCGCTGCGGGAAATGATATCTTGCTTAGAAACCTTTCACTTCAGTAACAAGTTCTAAGCTTTACTCATATTGAAAAAAGATTTTTTAATTAATATTCCATAGGAATCAGTAATTAAAAAATAACTTTTTTCAAATTCGTAAAGCTAAGAACTTGTAAACTTTGTTCAAATGTTTCTTACGCAAGATATCATTTCCCTTCGCTAGACAGTATTTTTTTACTGCGAAAGTTGAGTTAATAATAAAGGGAATTTTTTCTTTAGAAAAAATAAGTAATATATAATTTAAGATTTTTGCTAAAGCAAAAATTAACCTTAATTATTAATTCTCAATTATCATTTGATATCCTACACACTATATAGATATTTACCACATGTAATAAGTATCTTGATTATACGAAATTAATTACATTTTTGTATATCTATTATTTTTTGTTTACTACCTTAATCATATCAAAAATTTTATTTACATCTTCCAAATTACATGCTTCAGTTCCCTCTAAAGTTACTGATGACGTACCACAAGCAACTGCAAATTTTAGCGTTTCTTCATTACTATAGTTATTAACTATACTATAAATAATTGCAGCAACCATAGAATCTCCTGCTCCAACAGTACTCTTAACATCTACCTTTATACCTTCTGCAGAATACACTCCTTTTTTAGTTATATATAGCGCTCCTTTTTCACCCAAAGAAATTAACACTTCGATTCCTTCATCATTAAGTTTTTTTCCTGCTCTTATTAACTCTTCTTCACTATCATTTTTTAAATTTAAAAGCTTCATAAGTTCATGATTATTAGGTTTAATAATATCTGGTTTTGATTTTATGCCTTCTTTTAAAAGTTCTCCATCTGCATCTAATATTGTTAAAGCTCCTTTTTCTTTTGCTATTTCTATTAACTTAGCATATATATTCTTAGGAATATTAGGACTCACTCCTCCAGATAAAACTACTATATCTCCATCGTTACACATTTGCTTAAATTCATCAATAAAACCCTCTAGCATTTCTTTATTTATGTTAGGACCTGCTTCATTTACATCTGTATAAATTTCATTAACCTTATCTACAATTTTAGTATTCGTTCTCGTGTTTCCATCTATCTTAACAAATTGCGTCTCTATCCCTCTTTTATTTAACTCTTCTATAAAATTTTTTTCCCATATACCTCCAAGAAATCCTGTACAAATTGAATCCACCTTGAAATTTTTTAATACCTTAGATACATTAATACCTTTTCCACCAATATCGTATCTTATATTGGATACTCTATTCACACTCCCAAGTTGAAAATTATTAATCACTACAGTTTTATCCATAGCTGGATTTAAGGTAACAGTTAATATCATCTTTAGTTCCCCTCCTTATTTTTAATATAAAATTATTCATCTTATGAATACCTACACAGTTATCATTTCCACTCCAGCATTTATATAATCTTTAATTATATTTTCATCTATATCATTAGTAGTTATAATTTTATCTATATCCTTCAAATTACAAACAACAGATAATGAAACTTTATCAAACTTTGAACTATCTGATACAACTATTATTTTTTTACTTACCTCTATCATAGTTCTTTTAGTTTGTGCTTCAATAAAATTAGGAGTAGTTACCCCTTCTTTTATTGAAATACCATTAGCACCTAAAAACACCTTATCCACACGAAAATTCCTTAGTATCTTTTCTGTAATAGGACCTACCATAGCTCTTGTATGTAATCTTAAATTTCCTCCCGTAACTATTAACTCTATTCCTTTCTTATTTAAAAGTTCAGTCGCAATATCAATAGAATTTGTAATTACTGTTATGTTCTTAGCTTTAATATTTTTGGCTATTTCCAAAATTGTAGTTCCACAATCTAAAATTACAGTATCATTATCTTTAATTAAATCTGCTGCAGCCTTTCCAATATTAGACTTTTCCAAATTCTTTTCTTGTTTCTTTTCTTCAAATGAAGGTTCAAAACTTGTTTTTTCTACTGTAACAGCACCTCCGTGGGTTCTTTCTAAAAGGTTATTAGCCTCCATTTCTTGAAGATCCCTTCTTATGGTAGATTCAGACACATTAAGTAGTTCACAAACCTGACTAACTTTTATACTATTTTTGTCTTTTAATAATTCCAATATTTTTTGTTGTCTTTCTCTGGCAAACACATTATCACTCTCACTTTGATTGTTTATGATTGTTTATGATTGAATTTGATTGTTTTATGTTATTTTATAATAAGATAATATTTAAGTCAAGTTATTATTTTGCAACTCAACTTTGGCAGTAAAAAAATACTGCTTAGCAAAGGGAAATGATATATTGCGTAAGAAACATTTAAACAAAGTTTACAAGTTCTAAGTAAGATATCATTTCCCGTAGCGGCTATTTTTCATCTTTGAAAGTTAATTCACATAATAAGAATAACATTTAGTAAAGTTTGTTCTAACCTTATCAAAATTAAATCATTTTATAATACAAAATCCAGAAGTTTTTTAAGCTTCTGGATTTTGTATTACTATATATTTAAATGTTTTTTAACCAAATAGAAAAATACTGTTACTGCTAAGATATCTGCAACTCCGCCCGGACTAATACCTCTTTCCACAAATTCCTTAGCTAAATTTTCTACAGCCTGTCTTCCTTTTTCACTTCTCATTCCACCTAAACTAATTATATATTTAGCTTTACTTTGAATTTCATTCAAAACTTCTATACTATGTCTATGTAATACATTTGTATCTTCACAGTACTGCATAATCTGTATTAATGTGTGTACTAACCTATCGTTATTACTTAAGTCGCTATTTTTTTCATAACACTGCAGAGAATATTCAAAAACTATAGGAATCCCTTTTTCCACTTCTCCACGTATTCCAGCAATACCATATTTCTTATATAACTTCTCACCATAAGTTAATGTTTTGTTTTCATTATTTGTATTCTTTATACTTTCTAATTCATTTTTTACTACACCTTTAGCCATATTCTGTATCACATTTTTTATATCTTTGAAACTCTTTCCTTCATGTATTACTTTTCCTACAGCAACACAAGATATACCCATTAAAAAAATCATTCCTTTATGAGTGTTAATTTTATGAGTATTGTCAAACATGTATTTTTCAGCTTCCATTCCTAATTTTCTAGCCTTTTGAAAAATTATTCTCTCACTCTCATTGCTAAAACCATGCTGTACAAACAATGTCATATACTTCATAAGAGAACAGCTGCTGTCTAGAAATGTATAATAATTCATATCTTTATGAGCTCCACATGATACAGGTGTAACTAATCCTGGTTTAGGAAACGCTGTAACTTCATATAACATAGATTTTACTGCAAAACTTGCTATTTCAAATGCTTTATCGCATATATTATAATTTTTCATGAAACGTCTCCACATATTCTTCATATTTTTTTTGTATAAAATTTATTATTTCATTCTGGCTATGTTTTTGTGATCTAACACATATATGTGCAGGTTCTCCACAAATATAACATTTTCTTTCACTATACCCTAGTTCAGTTCTACTTATACTTTTTCCATATTCATCATATACATCCACATCAATGCATCTTCCAAGTATATGTTTTTCTTCAATTTCAATACACAGCTTTTTTGTTTCCAATGATTCTCCATTTATACTCATTAAAATAATTGGACCTTCTGGTGAAAACTTTATAATCTTACAATGTATATCATATTGAAATATACCTGAAACTATTTTATCTATAGCTTCCATTAATTTTCTTGTTAATTTATTATCTTTATTCACTCCAGGGTAATTTACTCTTATCGCTATTAATGGCAATTTAAATTTATGAATCATTTCATTTTGAAATTCTACTCTTTTTTCTCTAGCATCTAATATTTCTTTAGGTGTATACATAGCTAATGTGGAGAATTACTATATTTTATCTTCTCCATTATCTCCTTCCCTTTATCTGTATTAAAAAATTCTAGCGTAACTCTAGGAACAAACTTACTTATTTCTTCTATTTCATTATTTCTTATTAATTCTCTTACCTTTGATGCACTTATTATAGTATCATTAATTTCTTTTCTTTTTAATTGTTCAAGTTCAATCCCATATTTATATAATTGATTTTTTAATGCTTTATTATATTCCCTAGTAACATTACAATATGGTTCCTCCCCTACAAACCTTCTTACAATATTTAATTTTTTACAAAAATACTCTCCAAATATATTTGCATCTAGCTTAGTATAGGCTTGAAGTCTTTCATCTTCTTTCCTTAAAAAATATGATGGAAATGTAGCAGAAGATATTATATATTCCGTTCCAGGAACCACCTTGACGTTTCTCAAATGTGCTACTCCTTTTTTTACTAATGAATATCTTACATCAAAAGGGAAAAGTGATTTATTTTCTTGAACTATAAAAACCAAAACTTCTTCGCTTTGTTTTGATGCTTGTTCTATCAAGTATTTATGCCCTAACGTAAATGGATTACAATTCATAACTATTGCAGATTTCTTTTGCGTTATATTAATATTATTTTTTTTAATTAAATTATTCAAACAATTATTAATATTATAAACCCCATTTTCTAATAATGCTACTTTTTCCACCTCATATATTAATTTAAAATTTAAAGATGAAAAAATTTCTATATTTTTAGGTTTAGTAAAAATGAAATTATGATATACTCCCTCTTCAAAAGACTTATTAATTAGATCAGTTATTAATTTAGATGTTATTCCGTCTCCTTGTAATTTAGGATCTATAGCAAAACATTTAAATACACTTTTAGCTTTAGAACAAGTTGCAGCTATCTTATTTCCTTTATCTCTTAATACAATAGTATAATCTACATCATTATCCAATATTAAATCAAACTTATTTAAAAATTCATTTACCTCTTGTCTTTCATTATAATCTTTTAAGTTTATTTTCTGCAACTTTAAATCATACATTAATAATTACCCCTTTTTAAGCAATGTAACATCACCTTTTTACCTTTGCAAAAAACTTTAAACTATATTGATTAAAATTGTGACCATACTACAAATTGAAAATTAACAATTCAGCTAATTTTCTATAGGTTTTCTTACTACATCAATTACAGTACCGTCTCTATATTCAACTACTGCAACTACTTCATCTGTAAACTGTATTGGTTTTGGTTTTCCTGTCATTTTTTCAGCTATTTCTTTTAATTCTTCAATTGTCATTACAGGTAATTTAGTTTCTTTTAGTCTTTCTACCAAATCTGTTCTTTTTGGATTTACTGCAATTCCTCTCTCAGTTACAAGTACATCTATGCTTTCTCCTGGTGTTGTTACTGTTGTAACTCTATCTTTTATTATTGGAAGTCTTGCTTTCATAAGATTAGTTACAACTATAGCAAGTTTAGAACCTGCTGCAGTATCACTATGTCCACCAGAACCGCCCATAATTATTCCATCAGAACCTGTTGTAACGTTTACGTTAAAGTTTGTATCTATTTCTGTTGCTCCTAAAATCATTACATCAAGATTATTAGCTACACAACCTTTATTATGAGGATTTCCATACATTGAAGCTGACATTCCTTGATGTTTTACATTATTTTTATATGATTGAATTGCTTTTAAATCAAAACATTGTACATCAAATATATTTCTAAATAATCCTTCTTCAAGCATTTCTACTGTATAACCTGTTACTCCACCTGCTGCAAAACTTCCTGTAATATCTTCTCTTTTCATTATTTCTTTAAGTTCTGCTGCAACAGCAAGTGAACTTCCACCTGCACCTGTTTGAAATGATATACCGTCTTTTAAAAGTCCAGATGCCTTTATAACTTTTGACGCCATTTTAGCTATTTTAAGTCCTACTGGATCTTTTGTTATTTTAGTAGTTCCAGATACTATACCTTTAGGGTCTCCTATACAATCAACTTTTACTACATAATCAACATGATGTTGACTTATTTCTATTGGACATGCCGGATATGGAACAAGATTATCTGTTACAGCTACTACTTTATCTGCATATTCTGCATCAGGAATAACATATCCAAGTGAACCACAAGCAGCTGGTCCTTCCACGCCATTTATATTTCCATAATTATCTGCAGTTGGTGCTGCAATAAACGCAACATCTATATGTAATTCTCCACTTTCTATAGCTCTAGCTCTTCCACCGTGTGTATGCATTATAGCTGGTCTCTTTAAGTATCCTAATGACACTGCTCTCGCTACTGGACCTGACATATAATTTGCACATAATCCTGTAACAACTCCATCTTTTATATACTCCACAAGTGGAGCATGAACAGGAAATATTGAACTTGCTGCTATGGTTATATCTTTTATTCCTCTTTTAGCAATAGCATCTACTACTCTATTTAATACATGGTCACCGTTTCTTAAATGATGGTGAAAAGATATTGTCATTCCATCTTTTATTTCAACTTTATCTAAAGCTTCTTCTATACTATTTAATACTTTATTATCACCTGGTTCTACACTTTTAACTTTTATATCACTTATTGCTTTTATACCTTTATTTGCAAAAGCTCCTTTAAAAGGTTCTACTTTCTTATATCCATCTATTTTTTCAGGTATTTCCCTGCCTAATACATTCTTCATGTTATTCACCTCATATTCTTGTAAAATAATAAATTATTTATGAATAATACACTCTTACATTACAAAGTTTCTTAAAGTAAATTTAACATTTTTGCTAACTCATAAGTTGTCTTTGCTCTATTTATTACTGGAGCATCTACCATTTTGCCATCTAATGCAAATACTCCTTTTCCTTCTTTTTCTGCTTCTTCTTTAGCTTGTAATACTCTTACTGCATATTTTATTTCTTCTTCCATTGGTGCAAATACTGAATGAATTGTATCTATTTGTCTTGGATTTATAGATGATTTACCAGTCATACCAAGTGATTTTGCTTTTTTTGTGTCCTCTTCTAATCCTTTGTAATCGTTTGTATCTGTAAATGGCGTATCTATGGCATCTACTTTCATCGCTCTGCATGCTGTAGCAACTCTATTTCTTGCATATAAAATTTCATCACCTTTTTTTGTTCTCTTAACTCCAAAATCAGATGTTAAATCTTCCCCGCCTAAAAGTACTCCTTGAACTCTTTTTGAGGCTCCAATTACATCATACACAGTTTCAAGTCCAAACGCTGTTTCAATAAGAGCAAATAATTTAATACTTCCCTTTTCAAATCCTTCTTCATCTTCTATCTTATTTAATACTTCATCTACTTGCTTCATTTGTTCTTCTGTAGCCTTCGGTATCATTAAAACTTCTGGTTTAACTCTAGCTATTACATCTATATCTTTTGGTCCAAACTCTGTATCCAATGGATTTACTCTTACTACTACTTCAACACCTGAATAATCTATATTTTTTATAGCTTCACTAACTAATAATCTAGCACTATCTTTTTCTGTTATACTAACAGCATCCTCTAAGTCAAGTATAATTGAATCCGCACCTAAAATACCTGCATTTTGAAGCATTCCTGGATTGTTCCCTGGCATAAATAACATAGTTCTTCTTAACTTTTTCATATTTCCACCTCATTTTTACCATATTAAAAATCATATAACTTCTTTGGATGAATCTAATATAATCATTTTTAATTATCCAATGCTCTATTAATTGCTGTTTCTACTCTTGCTTTTATTGTATAATCTAAAGCTCCTTTGTCTTGAGCCTTAATTTTTACATCTTCTACATTTAATTCTTTTAATTTATTCATTATTGTTTCTTTTATTGTATCTCCAAACTGCTTCATTACAATACTTTCAAGTTCTATTTCAATGCCACCTTCATCATTTGGCATAACCATAACTAATATATCATTTGATTCTAAAGTACCTGCTTTTGCTACTTTTTCTATTTTCATTTTCTCACCTACTCTACATTTTTTTTAAATTCAATAATACTATTTTTCCATAGATTTTAGGTATGCATCTTGACCTTCTTTATAAAGATTATTTCCTTTACTATCTATAACAACAACTACTGGTAAATCTTCTACTTCTAATTTTCTTACAGCTTCTGCTCCTAAATCTTCATAGGCTATCAATTCTGCTTTTTTTACACTTTTTCCTATAAGTGCAGCCGCACCACCTATTGCAGCAAAATATACTCCTTTATTTCTAACTATTGCATCTATAACCTCTTTTGATCTTAATCCTTTACCTATCATACCTCTTAACCCTTCATCTAATAATCTTGGTGCATAAGGGTCCATTCTATAACTTGTAGTTGGTCCTGCTGAACCTAATGCTTTACCTGGTTTTGCTGGTGTTGGCCCAACATAATATATTATTCCATCTTTTATGTCCATTGGGAGTTCTTTTCCCTCATCTAAAAGTTTTACAAGTCTAGCATGAGCAGCATCTCTAGCTGTATATATAGTACCTGAAATAAGTACAGCATCTCCTATTTTTAAATCTTTAACTTTTTCTTCTGTTAAAGGAGTTGTTATTCTTTTTTCCATTTTAAAATCCCCCTTCGCCCTAAAGTTCAACTTCAGCATGTCTTGTAGCATGACAATTAATATTAACTGCTACAGGAAGTCCTGCTATGTGTGTTGGATAAGTTTCAATATTTACAGCTAATGTTGTAGTTTTTCCTCCAAATCCTTGTGGTCCAATACCTAATTCATTTATTTTTTCCAATAATTCTTGCTCTAAATCAGCATAGAATTTTTTTGAGCTTCTTTGCGTTATAGGTCTTATTAAAGCTTTTTTAGCAAGGTTTGCAGCTCTATCAAAAGTACCTCCTATACCAATTCCTATAACCGTTGGTGGACATGGATTAGGTCCAGCTTCTTTAACAACTTTTAAAATAAATTCTTTAACCCCTTCAATTCCATCTGCAGGTTTTAGCATTTTTATCTGACTCATATTTTCTGAACCAAACCCTTTTGGTGCAACTGTTATTTTTAACTTATCACCAGAAACAATATTGTAATAAATAACTGCTGGTGTATTATCTTTAGTATTAACTCTATCTAATGGGTCATTAACAACAGATTTTCTTAAATAACCTGATATATATCCTTCTGCTACACCTTTATTTATAGCTTCCTCTAAACTTCCCCCTATTATGTGAACATCTTGCCCAATTTCTACAAACACACAAGCCATCCCTGTATCTTGACACATTGGCATTTTTTCATCTCTAGCAATTTCTGAATTTACAATTATTTTATCCAATATTCCCTTTGCAATATCCCAATTTTCTTCTTTTCTTACTTCATTAAGTCTATTTTTTATATCATCATTAAGATAATAATTAGCATCAATACACATCTTACTTACTGCTTTTGTTATATCATTTACATTTATTTCACGCATATAAATCCCTCCTATTCATCCTACTACATATGCTTAAAAGGCAGTTTTACAAACCGCCTTTTAAGTAACCACATACATGTTTTTTATTTTCTTCTATTAGTAAGAGCAATTACTCTATTCATTTCATTATTAACGATCATGTAACCTTCATCAACACCCATTCCAGGTTTAGCAAGGCATTGGTCTGCTCCACAAGCTATTGCTATATTAGTTGTAACTTCTGCTGATCTATTAGTTTCATTACAAGTTCCTCCACAATAAGCTCCTACACCTTTTCTCTTGCAATATAATATAGATTCAATTATATTATTAACTCCACCAAGGTCTGGTGTTTTTATTTGAAGCATATGTCCTGCTTTATTATCTGCAAAGAATTTAACATCTTCGAATGTGTTACACCATTCATCTGCAACTAATTCAACGTTTACTCCTCTTCTATCTAGTTCTGCTGTTAAATCTCTTAATGATTCCATTTGTTTTTGTCTTTCTTCAACATCCATTGGTCCTTCAATTCTTAATTTAAATGGTTTTGCAGCTTCTCCTAATTTCTCTAAATAATCTGCCATTTTCTTTGTATCGTAATCAAATGCAACACCTATAGTTCCATATACATCAACATGGAATACTGGAGAATAACTTTCATCAGTTCTTAATTCAAGAACTCTATTACTTAACCATTTTACATATTTACATAATTTTTCTCCATCTTCGCCTAACTTTTCTTTAACGTTATTTATAAGTGCATGTGGCATTACTTCAGCACCCTTTATTATCATCTTATCAGAATTGTCATATCTATCATCACCTGATTGAGTAAATATTGGAATTCTCTTTATGTCTACTCCAGTTTTATATTCATCTCTTACAACTTCAGCCATTGTAACTTTTTTTGATTTTGCAACAGCATCAAGTAAAGCTTGAGTTATTCCGTATCTTATAGCAGTATGTAATCTTTTACCATTAACTTGCATTTTATCAAATTCTTCTGCTAGTTCTTTAAAATTATTTAATTCTCTTCCTATTAACTTTGGAGCTATTTGTTTTTCTATAACTGGAATAAAATCTTCTGCTAAAAATAATGGGTCTCTTCCACCTGCTCCTGAATATTGAACTGCTGCACAATCACCATATGCAACTTGTCCATCTTCAAGAATCATCATAACTGAAATTGATTCTCCTGCTTGTCTTACTGCTTTAAAACCATCTGTTACTGGTTCTCCAACATAAGTAAATCCATCATGTTTAGCACCTTTCTTTATAGCTCTTTGGTCATCAAAATAAAATCCTGTTTTACCTGCTGAACATACAACATCAATAATTTTCATAGTTTTTCACCTTTCCCTCTATAAGTTTTTATTATTTTATATATAAATTTAAATATCTCCCTACATCATCTTATTTTTTATTAGGTCTTCCTACAAGTACGCCTCTACTTACAGCGAAAATATCATCAACTGTCATCTTAAAGCTTACAGGTCTTCCTTCGTATTTAGCTCTTGCTTCTAATTTTCTTCTATTTATCTCTTTAATATCTTCTGTAAATGGTAAATTACCATAACTTAAATATCTTACAGCACCATTATTATCTCTAGCAGGCATCATTTTTCCTTTATTATATTTACTTGGAGCAAATGGTATATCAACTACACCTACATCAAATGCTTTTACAGCTCCTACAGCTAAGTCTCCATTACCTAATTCAAATGTCTTTTCCATCATACATTTTGTTTCTGCTTTTATTAATTCTATCTCTGCTTTTAATTCTTTTGACATTGGTAATCTTTGACCTTTTAATAAATTCAATGCCATTTTTGTAGCTCTTATACCTTGAGCATTAGCTTCTTTTGTTGGAACTCCAATTGCTTCATGTGGTGTTTTAACTATTACTTTAGTTGCCCCTGCAAGTGCTGCTGTTGCTGCTCCTGTAGATATAACACCAAATGCTTTAGCTTCATCTTGTGGAAATCCACCCATCCATTGATGGAATACTGTTGTTATATATACATCTTTATATCCATATTTGTTCATATATTCTTGAACTTGTTCTTCTAAAGCTCTAATTGCTGCAACGTCTTGAACTAAGTTACCACATTGTCCATATCCAACTGTTATATTTTTAACTCCTTGTTCTGCTGCAAGTAGTGCTTCTATAATAGCTACTGTATTTGAAGTACTTGGAGGTACTAATGTTCCTGTTAATGGACCAAACGGTTCCCTATTAATTGATATTCCTTGTTCTTCATAAAAACCAACTAGTCTATCACAATACTGCCAATCTCTTATAGATCTATCTATTGGAACATTCTTAGCATATGGAATATTATAAGATATTCCACCACCTTCATTTGAAGTCCATCCACCAGCATGAATTATTTCTGCTAATAACCTAGAATCTGGTGTACCATGTCTTGCTTCAACTGGTAAATTTACAGATTCTAATACCCTTCTACATCCTCTAACACCATGATTAACTCCTGGGAAACCATTTAATAGTGATCTTCCTGCTTTTCTACTTTCTTTTATTCCAACTTCACATTCATCATATCTATTTTGTCTTGTATAACTATCTATTGTTGATGGAAGTAAATCTGCTCCTCCTTCATCTTGAAGATGTTTTAGTAGTATTACATGTTGATCTATTAATGCAACACCTGCTCTTGGTTGTGCAAGTGTAATCCCTTGCTCTTTAGCTTTATTCATCTTTATTGCAAAATTCTTATGTTCTGGTACTTTTTTCAAATAATCAATAGCTTCTTGTAAATTTACTTCTTTACCTGTTGGCCACTGATTTAATACCTCTTTTCTCATTTCAAAAAATTTTTCTTCTGTCCATTTTTTATTTTTAATTTGCATGCTTTACTCCCCCCACATATTATACTTCTACTAAATATTTTTTCATTATTCGAACTGCCATATCCGGATTCTCTTCAGCTAACAGTCCCATTGCAGATAATATATATGTCTTATCTAATAAAAATTTTGGATTCTTAGGTTTCAATGATTGAGGATTTTCCATACTAAATGCTCCTGCTTTTAAAATTCCACCAGGATTTTTACTATGTACAAGTATTCCTCCTGTACCTATAACATATTTAGTTTCCATTAGATCTTTACCAATCTGTGTAAAAATTACACCACATGGACTATAAACACTTTCTACAATTCCTACATGTCTTTCCATTGCCATATTAGTAGCAACTTTTCCCATAGCCTCATCAAATTTTATTTCATCTTCTGTTTTAGGAACCATTCTTATATTTTCAGCTCTTAATTTACAATTACCTTCAACATCAATTTTTCTATCCTTATCATTTAAATATTTTCTTATCTTTCTAGTACCTGATGCTTCCCAAAGTGATATTGCTGAATATCTCATTCCTAAGTCACCTTCTACAGTCCTCTTTGCAAAAGGCTCTTCTAATCCTTTCATTGTTACACCTGGTTTACTTGGAGTTCCTTCAGCTATAGAATGTACATCTGTTGTTGCACCTCCTATATCAATAACTACCAAATCTCCTATTCCCTCTTCTTCATCACTACCTTCACTTAAAGCCCTAGCAGCTTTAAGTACAGCTGCAGGTGTGGGCATTAATATACCACTTATATAATTTTCTGCATTACTTAATCCCTTAGCTTCAACTATCCTTTTCATAAATATTTGTCTTATCTGTTCTCTTGAAGGTTCCACATTTAAAACGTTTAACTTAGGCATAACATTTTCAGTAATCCTATAATAAATTCCAGTTTCTTTAAATATTTGTTCTATTTCATCATTTGCTACTTTGTTTCCTGCAACTACGACTGGAAGCTTTATGCCACTTTTTGCAATCATTTTAGCATTATGTATTATACAGTCTTTATTTCCTCCATCAGTTCCTCCAGCTAGCAATACAATATCTAGTTTAGAATTTTTAATCTCTTCTATTTCCCTATTAGTTAACTCATAACTATATGCTTTTAAAACTCTAGCACCTGCACCAAGAGCAGCTCTTTTGGCTGCCTCAGCTGTAAGATCTGGTACTAAACCAATAGCCACCATTTTAAGTCCACCTGCTGCTGAAGAACAAGCAAGTTTTTTTATAAAGTTTACCTTTTTACCCTCTAAGTTTTCCATTAACTGCTCATATGCTTTATTAAATCCAATCATGATATCGTTTTCAATTGTGGTAATATCCTTTGCAGTGGCTAATATTTCTTCATTCTCTATATCAACTGCAGTTAACTTAGTATACGTACTTCCAAAATCCAAAAGTAAATATGCATCCACTTTTACCACTCCTATCATTTAACAGTATTCCTTAAAAGTTTTAAATATTAGTTAAGTAAATCTTTTTCGATATCTCCTATTGTAATCTCAATATCTGTTCCAGGTGGATATACTCTATTAAATCCCATGGCTTTAAATCTTTGTTCAACCTTATCCCAATCTTGTTTTCCAACTACTATATTTCCACCAACATATAACCTAATTCCATCTAAACCTGCTTCATCACATTTTTCTCTTAATCCTCTGCAATCGATTTCACCGTGTCCATAAAGTGAAGAAACTAATATAGCATCAGCACTAGTTTCTACAGCTGCATTTATGAAATCTTCTTGAGGTGATAAAACTCCTACATTTATTACATTAAATCCAGCCTCTGTTAAGGCATAATCAATAATTTTATTACCTACAGCATGACAATCTGATCCAATTACCCCAATAACAACTGTTTTCTTTTCCATTTTCCAAATGCCTCCCCTAAATTAAATATTTTTATTCTTAAATTCAATTATCTTTGATTTTAATGCTTTTACAGAATCATTATCTAAGTCATATAAAAATTCAATTATATCTTTATTATCTTTATTTAATTCTTTAATCTCTTTATATCTCCCTGGTGAAACTATCATTACATCACTTTTATCTATTAACTTAGCTAATTCTTCCTTATCCTTGCTGTTAGAATATTGTATATCTATGATATTCCCCAATCCTGCTCCTTCTAAAGCACCTTTTACTTTAAACATAAATTCTTCAGATATACATACAAATCCAAATTTTGTACCATCAGTATATCTAGCTATTTTAACAATAGTTTCTATATTAGGATTAATAGCAACTCCTAAAACTTCTTTTTTTGTATCCTTTATTAATTCAACTACTTCATTAACATGATTAAACGTAGCTATTATCACTTGAGTTTTTTCTAATTTTTCCTTAGTTTCTTTATCCATATTTTTTAAATCATTTAAAGTAATAGGAATAACATTCATATTACTTATTTTATTTAACTGTTGACTAAACATCCTAGCTTGTTCAATATTACATTCAACATATGAAGCGACTAATTTATTCATTATGTCTTTTTTCTCTTTTACTCTCTGAATTACTATTTCTAAAAAACTATCTGGATCTATTCCTATTTCTAATGCTTCTTCTAATCCCAAATCTACAAATTTAACTATTCTTTTTCTTATATTTTGGTCTTTCCATGATATTGCTTCTTCTGCTACAAAAGTTCCTTTTCCTTGATAGGATTTTAAAACTCCTTCTTGCTCTAATTCGTTATATGATGTACTTATAGTATTTCTACTAACCCTAAGCTTTTGTGCCAATTCCCTCTCAGTAGGCATTTTATATCCAACTTTTAAATGACCTTTTTTAATTAAGTCCATTATTTGATTTTTTACTTGTATATATAATGGTACTCCACTTTTTTTATCTATTTTAAGTTCTATGACTACCCCTCCCCAACTTTGGATTAATGGACTAATCCATTGACCACCTTTATAATATCATATGATATTATTTACAGCAATACAATTTATGAAATTTGTATAAAATTTTTACTATTTTTTTATTAGTAACTTATGCATATTTGACTTGTTCATTTACTATTTATTTAATATACCAATACTTTGAAAGGGCTAAAAAATGTATAAAAAAAAACATATTTTAAATACAATAACACTTATTCTATTTTCTATATTATGTATCTTGCTTGTATTTGTTTTCTATAAATTCATTAGTTTAAATAGACTTCCTAATATAGATATTAACATCTCTCCATTTACAGGTAAGCGCCTTCACAAGAAGGTTCCTCCTAAAAACTCAATACAGGTAATTTATAAATTAGATAATAAAACTTATGACATTGATGGTTTAAGTAACGCTGATATTATCTTTGAATATATAAACTCCAATAATAAAATTATCTACAAAGCACTCTTCTATGATAATATTTCAAATGAACTTGATAAATCTTCTCAAGTAAATGAAAATACTTTAAAAGATCTACCTAAATTTAACTTTGTTGATATTATAGATTTGAACAATAACTATAAAAAAAGTGCCAATTCTATATTTATATCCTTTGATGAATTTACATCTTCAAATTTTATATATAAAAACGGCCAATATTGTCATTACAGAAATACAAAAGAAGATGTAGACAAAAAGCTAAATAAACCAATACAGGTATCTAATGTTTTAGTCCAATTTTTAAAACCTGAAATGGATAGGGATAATCCTATTGGCTGCGGAGATGGACTGTTATTTTGTGGTGGAAGAGTTATTGATATTAAATGGAACAAAAAAGGTGATACTCCTATACAAATTACAGATAAAAAAGGAAAACCAATTTCTCTAATGCGAGGTAGTACCTGGTGGATACTAATAAATGAAAATTCCTCTGTTGCTTATAATTAATACTAACTCCTATATTTGTGTACTATTCTAAAACACACTAATCTCTTAAACAATTTAAACTTAGCTTCATATAGAGCAAAAACTCTACCTAAAGCTAAGTTTAAATTATAATAAAAAAATTATTATCAATACTAGTCAATCACTCACCACTTAAATCCTAATGGGTTTTAAAGTAAAAACTTGTAACTGAAACAATATTTTATATCTATCACTTTATAACAGTAACTACGATAGGTTAACTGATCTGGTATAACCCTTTTGTAATTGTTTCCTGTCTTTTTATATAAATAGCTCTTTTATTTTTAATATGCCTAATACTTATAATTTATCTCTACTGTTTACTTATACAACAGTAAATTCACACCTACATCAATACCAACTATATTTTTGATTTTAGTTTCATCAATCTCATGTATCTATTTTTTTAACTACAATATAAAGATAGAATTCACTTTTTTTATAAATTTAATTACCAGTACCTTAATTTCAAGTACCATAAGAATAATATTCATTTCATTAATTTTTTAATCTTCATTCAAATCACTTATTTTTTCTTGAAAATTAAAATATTCTTCTATAGATTTTGCTATAGATTTTGCTATATCATCCTGAAACTTAGAAGATTTTAATTTTTGTTCTTCTTGAGGATTTGTTAAAAATCCACATTCTATTAAAATAGATGGAATTTTATCGTAACATCTCAATACTTTATACAAATCTTTTGCAGGTTTACATTTTCTTGTATTACCATTATTTAAATGATCTATTAAATTTTTCTGAGTTATTTCTGCTAATTTTTTACTATCTATATTTTTTGAATACCATACCTGTGCCCCATAATATTTACTCTGTTGAAATTTATTTAAATGTATACTTATAAACATATCACATTTTGACGATTCTTTAAGCTTACATCTATTATTCAAATCTTCTACTTTTTTATTTCTAATACTTCCTTTATCTGAATATAAACCTTTATCCTCTTCTCGTGTCATAACTGTCTTATAACCTTTTTTATTAAGTTCATCTCTCAACTTTAGTGATATTTTCAAATTTATATGTTTTTCAACAGTACCATTTTTAGAAACTGCTCCTCCATCAATTCCTCCATGTCCAGGATCTATTAGTATAATTTTAGGTTCTACTTTTTTATCTACATTAATAACCTTTGATATTTTCACATTGATAACTAAAATCATTATAACTCCCAGCATAATCACAGATATAGCCGATATCAACTTTTTATTTTTAAACACCACTACACTCTCCTATTTTAATCATTTCATACTATTTATATAAATTTTTTCCAATAAAAATACCTAACATATAAAAATATGTTAGGTATTTTACAAAAATTTCTTTTCTAAAATCTTTATTTATATATATCTAAAGTATATTGAGCTATATTATTTGAATGATCTCCTATTCTCTCAAAATTACTTATTATATCTAGGAAAATAGCTCCTCCTGTTGCATTACAAACTTCTCTATTTAGTCTTTTTATATGCGAAGTTCTTAATTCTTTTTCCAACATGTCAATTTTTTCTTCTATCTCAAGCACTTTTTTTGCCTTCTTAATATCTCTATTCTTTATACTTTCAATACTAAAAGTTACTGCATTTAATATTTGCGTATACATTTGCTCTAATTCATCTTTAGCTTCTTGAGAAAACTTTATCCCTTTTTGTATTTTCTCACTTGACAAATCTGCAACATTTTCTGCATGATCACCTATACGTTCAACATCATTTACCAAATGAAACATTGATGTAACAATATTTAACTGGTGATCTGACAAATCAGCCTTAGATAGTTTAACAAGGAATCTAGTTATTTCACTTTCGAGTAAATTAATTAATTTTTCATTTTCATATACTTTATTTACTAATTTATTATCATCAGTCTTAAAAGCTTCCATAGATAATTGTAAATTTTCTTTTGATTTCCTACCCATCCTAAGAACTTCTTTTGTTGCTTGTCCAACAGCTATGACAGGTGTCTCTAATAATCTTTCATCTAAGTACTTAGGTCTCATTAATTCTTTTTCATCTTCTCCTGGAATTAATTTATTAACTAATATAACCAAATATTTGATGAAAGGTATCATAATTAATGTATTTGCTATATTAAATATGGTATGTGCATTTGCAATCTGTCTTTTTACAATTTCATGACCTGAAGGAGTCAACACTTTAACAAATGATGTCAACGGTCCTATAAAAGGAATAAATATTATTGTACCAAAAACATTAAAAAACAAATGAATAAGTGCAGCTTTCTTAGCTGTTTTTGATGTGCCCACACTAGATAATAATGCAGTAACACACGTACCAATGTTATTACCAAATAATATAGGTACAGCAACTTCCAAAGGTATTGAACCCGTAGATGCTAAAGCAATTAATATAGCAGTAGTGGCTGATGAACTTTGTACTACTGCAGTCATTATCATACCTGTTATAATACCTAAAAATATGTTTCCTTTCAACGTTGCCATAAGACTTATAAACCCTTGTGATTGAGCTATTGGAGCCATGGCATCTTTCATAAAATTCATACCTAAAAATAAAATACCAAAACCTAAAATAATATTTCCAATTTCTTTGCTTTTCTTACCCTCTGAAAATATAACAACCCCAGCACCAACAGCAATAAATAATGGAATTATACCATCTAGTTTAAAAGCTATTAATTGTGCTGTTATGGTTGTCCCTATATTAGCACCCATTATTACTGCAGCAGCTTGATATAAATTCATAAGTCCTGCATTAACAAAACCAACCACCATTACAGTTGTAGCACTACTACTTTGTATTACCGCTGTTACTAATGCTCCTGTAACAATTCCTTTAAATGGATTTGAAGTTATTTTTTCGAAAAATGTCTTGAGTTTTTCACCTGATGCGTTTTCAAGCCCATCTCCCATCATATTCATGCCATAAAGAAATAAACCTAATCCACCCAAGAGGCTGATTATCATATTGATAATATTCATAAGCTACCTCCAACTTAAAATTAATTAAAGTTATGAAAAACGTTTAAAATTTACACCGGATAAATTACATCCACGTAAAATAATACTATATAATTAAACATTTGTAACATATTATTAATTAATTTAACATAGATTTAACATTAGTATATATAACCATCTATTCAAGTTATTATATGGTATTTTACTTAATCACCTATTCAATTTACTATTAGATTTTATTTACTTATTGATATTTATTTTTACTATTATGAATTACTTATTGATTTACTATTATAATTTTATTTAATCAAGTTCAACTAAGCTTCAGATGGAGTTTATACTTCATCTGAAGCTTAGTTGAATTATCTAAAGATATAACATTACCACCCCTTATAAAACTCTATAAGACATCTTTAATTCCTCTTTCAGCATATCTAATTTGGTCATAATGTTGATCCCTGTTTGTGTAACACTCCCAAAACTTAAATTCAGATATAAAAAATTATAAAAAAAAAGAGGACAAACCTCTCTTTTTTGCAACCACATATGTAATTATCTCTTTGAGAATTGTGGTGCTCTTCTTGCTTTTTTAAGACCATATTTCTTTCTTTCTTTCATTCTTGGGTCTCTTGTTAAGAAACCAGCTTTTTTAAGTTCTTCTCTGAAACTTTCATCTGCTCTTAATAAAGCTCTAGATATACCATGTCTTATAGCTCCAGCTTGACCTGTAAATCCACCACCATTTACATTAACAATTACATCATATTTGTCTTTTGTTCCTGTTAATACTAATGGTTGATTAACTATAACCTTTAAAGTTTCTAATCCAAAGTAATCATCCATATCTCTTTTATTTATTACAACATTACCATCACCTGGTACAAGTCTAACTCTTGCAATTGATTTTTTTCTTCTTCCTGTTCCAATATATTGAACCTTAGCCATTTTACTTCCTCCTTCCGCTTCCTATTAGTATCTTAATTCTAATACTTCTGGTTTTTGTGCATCATGATCATGCTCAGTACCTTTATACACTTTTAATTTTTTAAGCATTTGACGTCCTAAAGGTCCTGTTGGAAGCATTCTTCTAACTGCTTCTTGGAAAACAAATTCTGGCTTTCTAGCTATTGCATCTTTGTATGACATTTCTTTTAATCCACCTGGATATAATGAGTGATGTCTTAACATTTTTTGTTCAAGTTTTTTACCAGTTAAAACAACTTTATCCGCATTTAAAATGATAACATAATCACCTGTATCAACATGTGGAGTATAAGTTGGTTTATGTTTTCCTCTTAAAATTGATGCTACTTGACTAGCAGCTCTACCTAATGGTTTTTCTGCTACATCTACTACATACCATTTTCTTTCAACCTCTTGTGGTTTAGCAATGTAAGATTTCATGTTTTTCCCTCCCTGAACTATAAGTTCTCTTTGTTGTATTTCGTTCTATTTAAAGATCCGGGGCTAGTGGATCTTATATGCAATACAAACATTATTTATTATAATACATTTAGCCTGGTGTGTCAATGTTTTAGAATATAATTAAAATTAATAAAAAACCTCTTCTAAACATAGTCCTGTTGCAGGAACTACTCTTCCTGCCTTTGTTCTATCTTTTAACTCAATTATCTCTTGAATATACTCAGGTTCAATTTTATTTATACCAACATCTAATAACGTTCCTACAATTATTCTAACCATGTTATATAAAAATCCATCCCCTGAAATACTAAATTGCAACATATCATTATTTTTAATTATATCTAACTTAAACACTTTTCTTATTGAAGTTTTTACAGAACTACCTTGACTCTTAAAAGCTGTAAAGTCATGCGTACCTACTATATATTTAGCAGCTTTTTTCATCTTATCTACATTTAATTGCTTAGGAAAATGATATATATAATTCCTATAGAGAGCAACAGGATATTCTCTATTAGAAACAGTATAAACATATCTTTTACCTTTACTACAATATCTAGCATGAAAATCTAAGGAAGTTTCTTGAGATTTAATTATTACTATATCATTTGGTAATTTAGAATTTATTGCATACTTAAACTTATTCCCAGGTACGCTACTACCAGTTAAGAAATTTGCAACAAATCCTTTTGCATGTACTCCTGAATCTGTCCTACTACACCCTACTACATCATTTTCCTCTTTTGTAATTTTGTTTATAGCATTTTCTAAAGTTTGTTGTATAGTTAAATCATTCTTTTGCTTTTGCCATCCACAATACCTAGTACCATCATATTCAATAGTTAACCGTATATTTTTCATTACCAAAATCTACTCCAAATAGAAACTGAAACTAATACAAAAGTAACTGCAGAAGCTACTGTGTCTCTATTAGTAAGTTTTAATTGTTTCATTCTAGTTCTTCCTTCTCCACCCCTATAGCATCTTGCTTCCATAGCCATAGCAAGTTCATCTGCTCTTCTAAATGAGCTTATAAATAACGGTACTAATAGTGGAATTAAATTTTTTGCCTTATCAATTATTCCTCCTGATTCAAAATCTGCGCCTCTAGCCATTTGAGCTTTCATTATTTTATCAGTCTCATCTATAAGTGTAGGTATAAATCTAAGGGCTATAGTCATCATCATTGCTAACTCATGAGCAGGCAATCCTATCTTCTTAAATGGATTTAAAAGTTTTTCTATTCCATCTGTTAGCTGAATGGGTGACGTAGTTAGAGTTAATAGTGATGTTCCAACTATTAAAAATACTAATCTTATAATCATAAATGCAGCTAATCGTAAACCTTCTTTATATATCTTCAAAAATTTCCAAGCAAATAAAGGTTCTCCTGTTCCTTTAGTCATAAATATATTTAAAATAGCCGTTATTAGCAATAAAATCAATATTGGCTTAAGGCTTTTATATATATACTTTGGAGATATTTTAGATATATATATTATTCCAAAAGTAAATGCTACTATAAAAACATATCCTTTAAAATTATTGACTAAAAACAAATCAATTATATAAATAAAAGATATTAATATCTTTACTCTAGGATCCAGTTTGTGCACAAAAGAATCACCTGGAATATATTGTCCTATTGTTATATCTTTAATCATCTCCTGCACCTCTTAACACTCTAAGAATTTCTTTTTTTGCTTGTTGAACTGTAAATATTTCATCTGATACATTAAAACCCTTTTGTTTAAGATTGCTCATTAAATATGTAACTTGAGGCACTGCAAGCCCTACTTTTTCTAAAGTATCTATCTGCTTAAATATATCCTTAGGCATCCCGTTTAAAATACATTTTCCCTTATGCATAACAACAATTCTCTCTGCAACTTTGGCTACATCTTCCATACTATGAGATACTAAAATTATAGTCATATTATACTGGTTATGCAATGTTACAATTTGATTTAATATATCGTCTCTTCCCTTTGGATCTAATCCTGCAGTTGGCTCATCTAATATTAAAACTTTAGGTTCCATTGCAACTACTCCTGCAATAGCAACTCTTCTTTTTTGACCTCCACTTAATTCAAAAGGAGATTTATCTTTGTATTTTTCATAATCTAAACCTACCATGTTCATTGCCTTAACTATCCTTTTACTTACTTCCTCTTTAGACAATCCTAGATTTTTAGGACCAAAAGAAATATCTTTTTCAATAGTTTCTTCAAATAATTGATATTCAGGATATTGAAATACAAGTCCAACTTTTTTTCTAATTTCATTTAACTTTATTTCCTTACTTGTTATGTCAAATCCATCAATAAATATTTTTCCACATGTTGGCTTTAGTAATCCATTCATGTGTTGTATTAATGTGGATTTTCCTGAACCTGTATGACCAATTAATGCTACAAATTCCCCATCATTTATTTCAAGTGAAACATCATCTAAAGCTTTTTTTTCAAAAGGAGTCTTAGGCATATATACATGTGTTAAGTTTTTTATTTTAATTGACATAATGCATTCACCATCTCATCTATTGTTAATATATCACAGTCAATGTTTATACCACTTTTCTTTAGCTCAAATGCTAATTCAGTAACTTGAGGAACATCTAATCCTACACTTTTCATCATATCCACATCACTAAATATTTGTATAGGAGTTCCTTCTTTTAATACCTTACCTTTATCCATAATCACTATTCTATCAGCTTCAACAGCTTCTTCCATATAATGTGTTATTAAAACAATAGTAATACCATATTTTTTATTGATATTTTTAATGGTTTGTATTACTTCTTTTCTTCCAGAAGGGTCAAGCATAGCTGTTGGTTCATCAAATATTATACAATCAGGACGCATTGCTAATATTCCAGCTATTGCAATTCTTTGTTTTTGACCTCCAGATAAAAGATGAGGAGCATGACTTCTATACTCATACATACCTACTTTTTTTAGTGACTCATCTACTCTTTTCCTTATCTCAATAGGATCAATTCCTAAATTTTCTGGTCCAAAAGCAACATCATCTTCTACAATAGTTGCTACAATCTGATTATCTGGATTTTGAAATACCATTCCTGCTTTATTTCTTATGTTCCAAACATTATTTTGTTCTGTAGTATCTAATCCTTCTACATACACCTTACCACTTGATGGTAATAAAAGAGCATTCATATGCTTAGCTAATGTAGATTTTCCTGAACCATTATGTCCTAAAACAACTACAAATTCGCCTTTTGATATCTCAAGATTAACTCCATCAATTGCTAGTTTTTTAACTTCATTTTCATTATTTTGTGAATATTCAAATGTCAAATCTTTGCACTTGATCATATTATCCTTCATACCTAATGGCTCTTTAATCTAGAGCTTACCTCACTTCCTCTATAATTTTACAATAATTATAACAAAAAGAGGGACTAAGTACTAAGAAACTTAATCCCCTCTATATATCGTTAAACTAGCTCTAGTATAACTACTTCAGAAGCGTCTCCTCTTCTTTGACCCACTTTGTATATTCTTGTATATCCACCATTTCTTTCAGCATACTTTGGTGCGATATCATTGAATAATTTTGCTACAACATCTTTCTCTTGTACAAAAGCAAGTACTTGTCTTCTAGCATGTAAATCGCCTTTTTTAGCTAGAGTTATCATTTTTTCAGCTAATCTTCTAGTTTCTTTAGCTCTCATTTCTGTAGTTTCAATTTTTTCATTTTTCAAAAAGCTAGTAACTAAATTTCTAAGCATTGCTTTTCTGTGATCAGTTGGACGACCCAACTTACGATATCCTGCCATGTCCTTACCTCCTTACTCTTCGCTCTGTTTTAGGCTTAGACCTAATTCATCAAGTTTCTTTTGAACTTCTTCTAATGATTTCTTACCTAAATTTCTTACTTTCATCATATCATCTATTGTTCTTTCAGTTAATTCCTGTACTGTATTTATACCTGCTCTCTTTAGACAATTGTAACTTCTTACTGATAAATCAAGTTCTTCTATAGTCATTTCTAGAACTTTTTCTTTCTTATCTTCTTCTTTTTCAACCATTATTTCCATATCATCTGCATTATCTGTTAATGACATGAATAATTTGAAGTGTTCAATAAGTATTTTTGCAGAAAGACTTATTGCTTCTTCAGGTTTTATAGTTCCATTAGTCCAAAGCTCTATAGTTAACTTATCATAATCAGTAATCTGACCTACTCTTGTATTTTCTACAGAATAGTTAACTCTCTTAACCGGAGTATATATTGAATCAACAGGAATAGTTGCTATTGGCAAATCAGGAGTTTTATTTTTGTTTTGAGGAACATAACCTCTTCCTCTATTAACATTTATCTCCATATGCAACTTTCCATCAGCATCTAAAGTTGCTATATGTAAGTCTTTGTTAATAACTTCAACAGAACCATCAGTAATAATATCTCCTGCTGTAACTTCACCTGGTCCTTCCACATCTATGTATACAGTTTTAGGACCTTCACCTGTCATTTTAAAGGCTAATGTTTTTACATTTAAGACTAATTCAGTTACATCTTCTTTAACACCTTTGACAGTTGAAAATTCATGAAGAACATCATCAATTTTTATTGAGGTAGCGGCAACACCTGGTAATGAAGATAAAAGAATTCTTCTTAATGAATTACCTAGTGTAATACCATAACCTCTTTCTAATGGTTCAATAACAAACTTACCATAACTATCGTCTTGTGACGTTTCTATACATTCGATTTTTGGCTTTTCTATCTCTAACACTATATAAACCCTCCTTTTTTTAGAATGACGACCTTATTATGAGGGCAACTGATTTTACATCATTATATTTTTAATATTACTTAATTTTTTATTTTAATTATTATTTACTATATAACTCAACAATTAATGTTTCATTTACTGGAACATCAATATCTTCTCTAGATAATTGTGCAACAACTTTTCCTTCTAGTTTTTCAGCATTAGCTTCTAACCATTTTGGTAAAGTTTTTGGATTTTCAGCAAATGTCTTAAATTTCTCACTTGATTTGCTCTTTTCGCGAACAGATATTACATCATTTACTGATACTGTGTATGATGCAATATCTACTTTCTTACCATTTACTAAGAAATGTCCATGATTTACTAATTGTCTTGCTTCTTTTCTTGAACCTGCAAAACCTAATCTATAAACCACATTATCAATTCTTAATTCTAAGAGTTTAAGTAGGTTTTCACCTGTTATTCCTCTCATTTTTTCTGCTCTCTTATATATATTTCTAAATTGTTTTTCTAATACACCATAAATTCTTTTTGCTTTTTGTTTTTCTCTTAATTGAATTCCATAGTTTGATATTTTTTTTCTTCCTTGTCCGTGCTCTCCTGGTGCATAGCTTCTTCTAGCAAACGGACATTTATCTGTATAACATTTATCTGATTTTAGGAATAATTTCATTCCTTCTCTTCTACAAAGCTTACAAGTCGCTCCAGTATATTTTGCCATTTAATTACACCTCCTATTACTACTAATTAGACTCTTCTTCTTTTTGGTGGTCTGCAACCATTATGTGGTATTGGAGTAACATCTTTTATTAATGTTATTTCTAAGCCTGCTGCTTGCAATGATCTTATCGCAGCTTCTCTACCTGCTCCAGGTCCTTTTACATATACTTCTATACTTTTTAATCCATGTTCCATTGCCACTTTTGCTGCTGTTTCAGCTGCCATTTGTGCTGCAAATGGAGTACTCTTTCTTGATCCTTTAAATCCTAATGCTCCCGCACTTGACCAAGATACTGCATTACCAACTGCATCTGTAATTGTTACTATTGAATTGTTAAAAGTTGATTTAATATGTGCACATCCGTGCTCAATATTTTTTCTTTCTTTTTTTCTTCTGCCTCTTTTAACCTTCTTTTGAGCTGCCATCTAGTTTCTTCCCTCCTTACTAACTATTTTCTCTTTCCAGCTACCTTTTTAGGGCCTTTTCTTGTTCTTGCATTTGTTTTTGTTTTTTGTCCTCTTACAGGAAGTCCTTTTCTATGTCTTATTCCTCTATAACTTCCGATTTCCATTAATCTCTTAATGTTTAGAGCTACTTCTCTTCTAAGATCTCCTTCAACATTAAGATTTTTATTTATATAATCTCTTAAAGAATTAACTTCTTCTTCACTTAAATCTTTTACTCTAACATCAGGATTTACACCTGTTGCTGCAAGTACTCTTCTTGAACTTGGTAGTCCTATACCATAAATATATGTTAGACCTATTTCTACCCTTTTATCTCTTGGTAGGTCTATCCCTGCTATTCTTGCCATGTAGAATTTACACCTCCTAAGAATTACCTATTATCTACAATATTTATATCAAGTTATATGTTAAATTAACCTTGTTTTTGTTTGTGTTTAGGATTTTCACAAATAACCATTACTCTACCTTTTCTTTTTATAACCTTACATTTTTCACAAATTGGTTTAACAGATGGTCTCACCTTCATTACTAACCCTCCTCACTACTTTGCTCTCCAAGTAATTCTCCCACGAGTTAAATCATATGGAGAAAGTTCCACTGTAACCTTATCACCTGGTAATATTCTTATAAAATTCATTCTCAATTTACCTGAAATATGAGCTAATATTTTATGACCACTTTCTAATTCTACTTGAAACATTGCATTAGGCAAAGCCTCTATAACCGTACCTTGCATTTCAATAACATCTTGTTTTGACATAAGGTAATCAAACCTCCTTAAACATCTACGGACTGCAGAAACTTTTTAATTTTAGAATTTGTTATTTGCTCTTTAGCCAATAGCTTTTCTTTTATGTCTTCTGCTATCACATTAGTAAAAATCAAATGTTTGATTTTTTTCTTTTTAGGATTCTCTAGTTTTCTAAGACTCCCATCAGAAATCTGTACATATAAATCATCTAAAACACCGATGATTATAAACTTTCTCTCTGCATCTCTACCAGCCTTAGAAATAACAACTCTACCAATAAGGTCTTGCTTATCCAAAATGTTCACCTCTATTAGCTTAAAGTTAAAATCTCGGGACCGTCATCTAAAATTGCTACTGTATTTTCATAATGACAAGATAATTTGCCATCTTTTGTTATCACTGTCCAGCCATTAGGTTGAACTTTTACATAGTAATCTCCTATATTTATCATAGGTTCTATAGCAAGAACCATACCATTCACTAATTTAGGTCCTCTTCCGGATTTCCCGAAATTAGGAATTTCTGGATCTTCATGCATTTCGCGGCCAATTCCATGACCAACATAATCTCTAACAACTGAATATCCTAATCCTTCTGCATACTGTTGTATTGCTGCAGATATATCTGTTAGTCTATTTCCTACAATTGCTTGCTTAACGCCTTGAAAAAAGCATTTCTTAGTAGCTTCAATTATTTTTTTTGCTTCTAATGAAACTTTTCCTACTGCAAATGTTCTGGCTGCATCTCCATGATAATTATTCAATATAGCACCACAGTCCACACTTATAATATCTCCTTCTTGTAATTTTCTATCAGAAGGAATACCATGAACAACTTCTTCATTTATTGAAGTACATATAGAGGCTGGAAATCCGCAATAACCTTTAAATGATGGTATAGCACCTTGCTCTACTATGTATTTTTCAGCTATCGTATCTAATTCCTTAGTTGTAATTCCAGGTTTTACTACCTCTTCAAGCATTGCAAGAGTATTACCTACAACTTTACCTGCACGTCTCATGTTTTGAATTTCTATATCATTTTTAATGATAATCATATATCTATTGCTCTCCCAGGATTGAACATACATTTTCAAAAACTTTATCTATTGCCAACGCACCATCTACAATTGACAATTTATTTTTAGACTTATAGTACTTCACTAATGGTTGAGTTTGTTTATCATATACAGTTAATCTATCTAATACAGTTTCTTTATTATCATCTTTTCTCTGTATTAATTCACCACCACAACTATCACATTTACCTTCGTTTTTAGGAGGGTTAAATTTAATATGATAACTTGCACCACATGCTAAACATACTCTTCTACCTGTCATTCTTTCTAAAATAAGTTCTCTTGGTACTTCAATCAATAAAGCAGTATCTATGCTTTCTTGTCTACCATTGAGAAATTCATCCAAAGCCTCTGCTTGTTTAACAGTTCTTGGAAAACCATCAAGAAGATATCCATTTTTGCAATCTTCTTTTGATAATCTATCTTTAACTAAATCTATTGTTAATTCGTCTGGTACTAACAGACCTGCATCAATATAGTTTTTAGCTTTAACCCCAAGAGGAGTTTTTTCAGAAATATTTTTTCTAAAAATATCTCCAGTAGAAATATGAGGTATGCAATATTTTACACTAATTGATTTAGCTTGTGTTCCTTTTCCTGCTCCCGGAGGACCTAATAATATAATTTTCATCAACGATCATCTCCATCTTAATTAATTACTTAAGAAATCCCTTATAATGACGCATTACTAACTGAGACTGTAATTGCTTCATAGTCTCTAATGCTACCCCTACTTCTATTAACAAAGCAGTTCCTCCAAAAGATATACCTTTAAAACTAGTATATCCATCTACTATTATAGGGAGTATTGCTATCAATGCAGCAAAAGTTCCTCCAAGTATTGATATTCTAAATAGTACTTTTCCAATATATTCAGCTGTTGGCTGTCCTGGTCTTACCCCTGGTATGAATCCTGATGACTTATGCATGTTGTCAGCCATTTCATCAGGTTTAAACGTAACTTCTGAATAAAACCAAGTAAAAAATACAATCAATAAGAAATACACAATGGCATATTGCCATGTATTTTGTTTAAAAGGACTATATGGACTTGCTATTATAAATTGACTAACCTTTAAATTTGGCATAAATTGCGCTATCGTTGCAGGAAACTGCATAACAGATATTGCAAATATGATTCCAATTACTCCTGATGCATTCATATTAATTGGAATATAAGAAGATTGTCCTTTAGCCATTTTTCTTCCAAAAGACTTTCCTGCATACTGTACAGGTATTCTTCTTTCTCCTATATTTGTTATAACTACTGCAGTTAATAATGCTAGTGCAACTACTACAAATAATATTACCTGTATCATATTAACTGTTCCTGCTTTTTCAAGTCCAGTAATTTGATATACAGTTTGTGGAAACCTAGATATAATATTGACAAAAATCAATAATGATATACCATTTCCAACACCTTTATCAGTAATTTGTTCACCTAACCATATCAAAAAGATTGATGCAGTAGTTAATGTTAATATAATTAAAAATATACTAAATTTTGATGTATATCTTAAAGCTCCATATCTTGATATTATAGCATAAGTACCAAAAGCTTGAAGTAAACCTAAAGGTATACTACTATATCTTGTATATTTTTGTATCTTCTTTCTACCATCATCACCTTCTTTAGAAAGTGCTTCTAACGATGGTATTGCTACAGTCAATAATTGCATTATGATTGAAGCATTAATATAAGGTGTAACGCCCATTGCAAATATACTAAATCTACTAAAGGCTCCACCTGATAGCAAATCATAAAAACCAAATAAAGTTCCTGACTTTGTAAGGTTAGCAAACTTACTCGCATCAATTCCAGGAACAGGAATAAAATTTCCCATCCTGAAAATTGTTATCATAAGCAAAGTAAATATAATTCTCTTTCTTAAATCTTCAACTTTCCAGGCATTACGTAGGGTTGATAGCACCTATATCACCTCAACTTTTCCTCCAGCTGCTTCTATTTTCTCAGCTGCTGTTTTTGAGAATTTTGAAGCTTTAACATTTAATTTCTTCTCAATATTTCCATTACCTAATATTTTAACTCCATCATAAACTTTTTTAATTATTCCATTTTCTAATAATAATTCTGGAGTTACTTCACTTCCGTTTTCAAAAGCATTTAATTTATCTAAGTTTATAACAGCATACTTCTTAGCAAAAAGGTTTGTAAATCCTCTTTTAGGAAGTCTTCTATATAAAGGCATTTGACCTCCTTCAAAACCTAGTCTTACTCCGCCACCTGATCTTGAATTTTGTCCGTCCTGACCTCTTGCGCATGTTTTTCCAAGGCCTGAACCATAACCTCTTCCTACTCTTTTAGGTGCTTTCTTTGAACCTGCTGCTGGCTTTAATTCATGAAGTTTCACTTTTCACACCTCCTTATTTATTAAGCTTCTTTAACTTCTAATAAGTAATCTACTTTTTTTATCATTCCTCTTATTTGAGGAGTATCTTCATGTTCTACAGTTTTTCCGATTTTTCTTAATCCTAAAGCATTAACTGTAGCTATGTGATCTTTTTTTCTGCCTATAAAACTTCTTTTTAAAGTGATTTTAAGCTTAGCCAAGGATAATCCCTCCTAACCTAAAATGTCTTCAACGGCTTTGCCTCTAAGCTTAGCAACTTGTTCTACTGTTCTTAAGCTTGACAATCCATTGATAGTCGCATTTACCATATTTTTTGGATTATTAGAACCTAAAGATTTAGCTCTAACATCCTTCAATCCTGCAAGTTCAAGTACTGCTCTAACAGGACCTCCAGCAATAACACCAGTACCTTCTGATGCTGGCATTATAAGTACATTTCCTTTTCCGAACTTACCATATATTTTATGTGGAACAGTTGTTCCAACCATTTCTACCTTAACTAAGTTCTTTTTAGCATCTTCAATGCCTTTTCTGATCGCTTCTGGGATTTCTATTGATTTACCCATACCAACTCCAACATGACCGTTTTCGTCTCCAACAACCACTAGCGCACTAAATCTAAAGTGTCTACCGCCTTTTACGACCTTAGCAACTCTATTTATAAATACAACTTTTTCTTTTAAGTTTAATTTGCTAGGATCAATCTTCATTGCTTTCCCTCCTTCTCTTAGAATTGTAGTCCTGCTTCTCTAGCACCTTCAGCAAGCTCTTTTACTCTTCCGTGATAAATATATCCACCTCTATCAAACACTACATTATCTATTCCTTTTTCAAGTGCTTTCTTAGCTAACATACTTCCAACTACTTTAGCAGCTTCTTTATTTCCGCCAATTTTTTCTTCAAATTCTTTATCAACACTAGAAGCTGAAACTAATGTACGAGCATTAATATCATCTATAATTTGAGCATAAATATGCTTTTCGCTTCTAAACACAGAAAGTCTTGGTCTCTCTGGAGTTCCAAAAACTTTTTTACGAATTCGTAGATGACTTCTTTTTCTTATTGCTTGCTTATCCACCTTCTTGAACATTCATTTCACTCCTTTCTATATGTCTAATTACTATTTACCAGTCTTACCTTCTTTACGTCTAATATGTTCGTTCTCATATCTTATACCTTTTCCTTTATAAGGTTCAGGTTTTCTCTTAGATCTAATTACAGCAGCTACTTCTCCTACTAACTGTTTATCAATACCTTTTACCACTACTTTAGTTGTTTCTGGAACTTCAAATTGAATTCCTTCTACTGATTCTATTTCTATTGGATGAGAGTATCCAAGATTCAATATAAGTGTTTTTCCTTTTAATTGAGCTCTATAACCTACTCCAACTAATTGTAGTGTTTTTTGATATCCTTCAGTAACACCAGTAACCATATTATTAATTAGTGCTCTAGTTAATCCATGAAGAGCTCTATATTGTTTTTGATCACTTGGTCTTTTAACAACAACTAAATTTTCCTCTACAGTAATTTCAATATCTTTGTGCATTTTTTTAACTAATTCACCTTTTGATCCTTTTACTGTAACAACGTTGTCTGGTGTTACATTAACAGTTACTCCATTTGGAATAGCTACTGGAAGTTTTCCTATTCTTGACATAATTGCACCTCCTGTTCATCAAACTACCAGATATAACAGATTACTTCTCCACCTACTCCGTTTTTTCTTGCTTCCTTATCAGTTACAATTCCTTTTGAAGTTGATATAATTGCAGTTCCTAATCCGTTCAATACCTTTGGAATCTCTTCCTTCTTACAATATACTCTTAAACCTGGTTTAGAAATTCTTTTCAATCCAGTTATAACTCTTTCTTTACTAACTCCATATTTCATTGCTATTCTTAACATTGGAACAGAACCATCATTGTATTCCTCAATGTTTTTAATGTAACCTTCTTGAAGCATTATATTAACTATAGATTTCTTTATATTTGATGAAGGTACTTCAACAACTTCATGTCTAACTATATTTGCATTTCTTATACGTGTTAGTAAATCTGCGATAGGATCTGTCATAACCATTGTTTTGCCTCCTTTCGTTAACTATATTACCAGCTTGCTTTTCTGCAGCCAGGAATTTGTCCTTTATATGCTAATTCTCTAAAACATATACGACATATTCCATATTTTTTTAATACAGCATGTGGTCTTCCACAAATTCTGCATCTAGAATACGCTCTTGTTGAGAATTTAGGCTCTTTTTTCCACTTTTCAATCATTGCTTTACGTGCCACAATTTTCCCTCCTTTATTGAGCAAATGGCATTCCAAGGAATCTCAATAATTCTCTAGCTTCCTCGTCAGTCTTTGCACTTGTAACAAATACTATATCCATACCTCTTACTTTATCAATTTTATCATATTCGATTTCAGGGAATATTAATTGTTCTTTTATACCAAGTGCATAGTTACCTCTTCCATCAAAAGATTTTGATGAAATTCCTCTGAAGTCTCTAACTCTTGGTAAAGCAACATTGATTAATTTATCTGCAAATTCATACATTTTTTGATTTCTTAATGTTACTTTGCATCCTATTGCCATATTTTGTCTAATTTTAAAGTTAGCAACAGATTTCTTAGCTCTTGTAACTATAGGTTGTTGACCTGAAAATAATTTTAAATCACTCACTGCTGCTTCTAATACTTTAGGATTATCTTTAGCTTCGCCAATTCCCATATTAACAACTATTTTTTCTAATTTTGGAATTTCCATTATGTTTTTATATCCGAACTTTTCCATAAGTGCTGGAACTACTTCTTTTACATATTTATCTTGTAGTCTTGAACTCATCATTTAGCCCTCCTTTCGAGTTTTAGAATGTTTCTCCACACTTCTTACATACTCTAACTTTTGTTCCATCTTCTAAAACTTTTTTGCTTATCCTTGTGACATTTTTACACTTTGTACAGTAAAGCATAACCTTTGAGCTATATATTGGAGCTTCTTGGTGAACTATGCCACCTTGCATATTTTGTCTATTTGGTTTTTGGTGTTTTGTTACCATGTTAACACCTTTTACAACAACTTTACCTGTTTTAGGATAAACTTTTAATACTTCTCCTGTTTTTCCTTTATCTTTTCCTGAAACAACCATTACAGTATCATTTCTTCTGACATGAATCTTACTCATCCTTAGACACCTCCTTATTTTATAAAGCTTCTGGTGCTAGTGATAATATTTTGTTGAATTCTTTATCTCTTAGCTCCCTTGCCACTGGTCCAAATATACGAGTTCCTTTTGGCATTTTATCATCCTTTATAATAACAGCCGCGTTTTCATCAAATTTTATGTATGATCCATCTGGTCTTCTTACACCTTTTTTAGATCTTACTATAACAGCTTTAACTACCTCACCTTTTTTAACAACACCGCCTGGTGTTGCACTTTTAACGCTAGCAACAATTATATCTCCTATATTTCCCCATTTTCTTTTAGATCCACCTAATACTCTAATGCACATTATTTCCTTTGCTCCAGTATTATCTGCTACCTTTAATAAGGTTTGCTGTTGTATCATTTAGAATACCTCCTTTCAGGCTAAAACCTTATTTTGCTTTTTCAACAATTTTAACAAGTCTCCATCTCTTATCCTTTGATAATGGTCTTGTTTCCATTATTTCAATTCTATCATTAACTTTTGCCTCATTATTTTCATCATGAACTTTAAATTTTGTAGTTCTGTTTACTGTCTTTCCATATAATGGATGACGAACTTTTGTTTCAACAGCAACTACCACTGTTTTATCCATCTTGTCTGATACTACTTTACCTATTCTTGTCTTTCTGTAACCTCTTTGCATAATAGGCTAAACCTCCCTTCACAGTTTTACTGTCTTATAGCTTTTAACTCTTCTTCTCTAAGGATGGTCTTAATTTGGGCAATTGACTTCTTAACTTGTCTTATTCTCATTGGATTTTCCAATTGTCCAGTAGCTAATTGGAATCTCAAGTTGAATAACTCAGCTTTTAAATCCCCAACTTTTTCTTTTAAGTCTTGAGGACTACTTTGTTTTAACTCTTTTAATTCCTTAGCCTTCATTTACTTCACCACCCATTTCTTCAAAATCTTTTCTTGTAACGAATTTAGTCTTAACAGGAAGCTTATGTGACGCAAGCCTCATAGATTCTCTTGCTACTTCCTCTGAAACTCCAGATATTTCGAATAATACTCTACCTGGTTTAATTACTGCTACCCAGTGTTCTGGTGAACCCTTACCTGAACCCATACGAGTTTCAGCTGGTTTTTCTGTAACAGGTTTATCTGGGAATATTTTTATCCAAACTTTTCCGCCTCTTTTTACATATCTATTAATTGCAACTCTGGCAGCTTCTATTTGATTGTTAGTTATCCAACCACATTCAGTTGCTTGTAGGCCGAAATCACCATATGCAATAAAGTTTCCTCTTGTTGCCTTACCTTTCATTCTGCCACGTTGAACTTTACGATGTTTAACTTTTTTAGGCATTAACATGTCTATTCCTCCTTCCTAGGTACTATGCTACTAAGCGTTAACTTCTTCTTTATTTACTTTTTTTTGTGGAAGAACTTCACCTTTATATACCCAAACTTTAACACCAATTTTTCCATAAACAGTATCTGCCTCAGCAAATCCATAATCTATATCAGCTCTTAAAGTTTGTAGAGGTATTGTTCCTTCATGATATTGTTCTGTTCTTGCTATCTCTGCTCCTCCAAGTCTTCCTGAACAAGATGTTTTTATACCTTTTATTCCTGCTCTCATTGATCTTTGGATTGATTGTTTCATAGCTCTTCTAAAAGAAATTCTCTTTTCTAATTGTGATGCTATGTTTTCAGCAACTAATTGAGCATTTGATTCTGGTCTTTTAACCTCTACTATATTAATTAGTATATTTTTTCTTCTTACTATTTTTTTAAGTTCTTTCTTTAAAGCTTCTATTCCTTGACCGCCTTTTCCTATAACCATTCCTGGTTTAGCAGTGTATATATTTAATTTCACCCTTTTAGCTGCTCTTTCTATTTCTATTTTAGAAATACCAGCAGTATAAATTTTTGATTTGACAAATGTTCTTATTTTATTATCTTCTATTAGATTGTCTGCAAAATTCTTATCATCTGCATACCATTTTGCATCCCAATCTTTAATAACACCAACTCTTAAGCCGTGTGGATGTACCTTTTGTCCCACTCTTCGTCCCTCCTTTTTTATACTCTTTCTTTCACTACTAGAGTAATGTGACTTGTTCTTTTTAGTATTCTATATGCTCTACCTTGTGCGCGTGGTCTGAATCTTTTTAATGTTGATCCTTGATTTGCATATGCTTCTGAAACATATAGTCTATTTCTATCTAAATCACAATTATTTTCTGCATTGGCAACTGCTGATTTTAGTACTTTATTAACAGCTTCTGTTGCCCTTCTTGGAGTATATTTTAATATTGCAAATGCTTCATTTACATCTTTTCCTCTTATTAAGCCAAGAACAGCTGCTACTTTTGTTGATGACATCCTTACGTAACAAGATTTAGCTCTAGCTTCCATTTGATTACCTCCTTCCTGACTCTATACTATTTAAGTTTTGATTTTTTTTCAGTTTCCTTATGTCCTTTAAAAGTTCTAGTTAGAACAAATTCTCCTAGTTTATGTCCAACCATATCTTCGCTCACATATACTGGAACATGTTTTCTTCCATCATGTACTGCAATTGTATGGCCTACCATTTGAGGGAAAATTGTTGAACTTCTTTTCCAAGTTTTAACAACTTTCTTTTCACCATCTTTGTTCATTTCCATTACTTTGTTTAAAAGACTCTCATCAACGTAAGGTCCTTTTTTTACTGATCTACTCACTTATAACGGCCTCCTTTCATTCAGCTCATTAGGATAAGTAGGAAGAGAATCTAATTCTCCCTACTATTTTCTCTTCTTAATGATTAATCTATCTGAATATTTGTTATTCTTTCTAGTCTTATAACCAAGTGCTGGTTTACCCCATGGAGTTACTGGACTTGGATGTCCTACTGGAGATTTACCTTCTCCACCACCGTGTGGGTGATCATTAGGGTTCATTACTGAACCTCTTACTGTTGGTCTAATTCCCATATGTCTTTTTCTACCAGCTTTACCGATATTAATAAGTTCATGTGATAAGTTAGAAACTACTCCTATAGTAGCTCTGCATTCTACTCTTACATATCTCATTTCACCACTTGGAAGTCTTAAGATAGCATATTCTCCTTCTTTAGCCATTAACTGTGCTGAAGTACCTGCTGATCTTACAAGCTGACCGCCTTTGCCCTTAGCTAATTCTATATTATGAATCACAGTACCAACTGGTATATTTTGCATTGGTAATGTATTTCCAATCTTAATATCAGAATTTGGACCTGATACAACAGTATCTCCAACTTTTAATCCTGCTGGAGCTAATATGTATCTCTTTTCTCCATCAGCATAAATAACTAGTGCAATATATGCAGATCTATTAGGATCATACTCAATTGTTAGTACTTTTGCTGGTATTTCATCTTTATTTCTTTTAAAATCTATTAATCTATACTTTCTTTTAGCTCCGCCACCTTTGTGACGAACTGTTATCTTACCTTGACCATTCCTACCCGCTCTTTTTCTACCTAAAGTTACAACTAAAGCTTTCTCTGGACTATCTGTTGTAACTTCTTCAAAAGTAGGTGATGACATATGTCTTCTAGAAGGAGTAGTTGGATTAAAAGTTTTAACAGCCATTTTTTTCCCTCCCTAATCTTGCTTTTCTGGCTTTTAGCCAATACCTGCTTTTTATCCGTTCGATTTAATTACATACCTTCAAAGAACTCAATTGTTTTACTATCCTCAGTTAATTTAACAATTGCTTTCTTATAATCTGGTCTTTTTCCAAAATGAACACCAACTCTTTTTGGTTTACCAGTTATGTTAGCAGTTTTAAGTTCAGCTACCTTAACACCAAAAACTACCTCTACGGCTTTTTTGATTTCAGTTTTAGTAGCATGCTTATCAACTACAAAGGTGTATTTTTTGTCTGCCATATCAGCCATACTTTTTTCAGTTATTACTGGTTTTCTTATAATATCATGGCTTGTAAGTTTCATTATGCATACACCTCCTCAATCTTTGTTATAGCTTCTTTTGTTGCTATAACTTTTTGACTATTTAATATATCATATACATTTAAATTATTTACAGGTAGTATTGTTACTCCTGCTACATTTCTTGCTGACTTATAAACATTCTCATTTGATTCAGCAACAACTATTAAAGTTTTTTTAGCATCAAATGCATTTAACATTTTTACAATTTCTTTTGTTTTTGGTGCTTGAATTTCTAGATTTTCTAATACAAAAATTTCATTTTCTACAACTTTTGAAGAAAGTGCAGATTTAAGAGCTAATCTCTTAACTTTTTTTGGAACTGCCTTACTATAGTCTCTTGGTTTTGGTGCAAATACAACTCCACCATGAATCCATTGAGGTGCTCTAATAGAACCTTGTCTTGCTCTTCCTGTTCCTTTTTGTCTCCAAGGTTTTATTCCACCACCAGAAACCTCAGATCTAGTTTTTGCTGATTGAGTTCCTTGTCTTTTATTTGCAAGTTGTGCTACAACAACTTGATGCATAACTTCTTTATTAATTTCGATACCGAACACGTTGTCTGCCAACTGAACATCGCCAACTTTTTGTCCTTCTCTGTTAAATAAATCTACTGTAGGCATTCTACTTCCTCCTTTCCTAAAAAACTAACTATTTAGCTTTTACTGCTTCTCTTATCATTACTAATCCTTTATTTGGTCCTGGTATTCCACCTTTGATTAGTATAACATTTTTTTCAGACATTACTTTTACAACTTCAAGATTTAATACAGTTGATTTTTGATTACCCATATGTCCTGGCATTTTCTTGTTTTTAAAAGTTCTTGATGGATCAGAAGCTGCTCCCATTGAACCAACTACTCTATGACATTTAGAACCGTGGCTCATTGGTCCTCTTTGGAAATTCCATCTTTTAATAGTTCCTTGGAATCCCTTACCTTTAGAAACCCCAGTTACATCAACTTTATCTCCAATATTGAATATATCTGCTTTAATTTCGCTTCCTACTTCGTATTCAGATACATCCTCTAGTCTAAATTCTTTCATATATCTTTTAGCTTCCACACCTGCTTTAGCAAACTGTCCTTTTGTTGGTTTGTTTACTAGCTTTTCTCTTATATCTTCAAATCCAACTTTAATTGCTTCATAACCATCTTTTTCAATAGTTTTTTTCTGAAGTACTACACATGCTCCTGTTTCTACTACTGTAACTGGTATAACTTTTCCTTTCTCTCCAAAGATTTGAGTCATACCTACTTTTCTACCTAATATTGCTTTTTTCATTTCTACACCTCCTCAACGTATTAGCGGATCACATTATAAGTGGTCATAATAGTTCGTAATAGGCATTATCTATTACAAATTATAATTTTATTTCTATATCAACACCAGCAGGTAAATCTAATTTCATTAAAGAATCTACTGTTTTTGGTGATGGACTAATTATATCTATTAGTCTTTTATGAGTTCTTATCTCAAATTGTTCTCTTGAATCTTTATATTTATGTGTAGCTCTTAAAACTGTTACAATATCTTTTTCTGTTGGTAGTGGTACTGGACCTGCTACTTTTGCTCCTGTTGTTTTTGCAGTTTCAACTATCTTTTCAGCTGATTGATCTAATATTTTGTGATCAAAAGCTTTTAATCTGATTCTTATTTTTTGTTTTGCCATTTTCTTTCCCTCCTTTTCATCGCACGCTTTACTTCTTACGTACAACAGCGGTGACTCTGTAAACTGTTCCAGGTGTTGCATAAAATACTGAAAACAAGACTTTACAGATATTCCGTCGTCTGATTCTTGATCAAGACTTTACATAATAAGAATTCCCCGGAAGCTCGGCAACCTCTTATCACATTACTGTTACACATTACAACTCTTTAAGTATACAATACTTTTTTTACTTTGACAAGTATTTTTTATGTCAAATTTAAATATAAAGGAGAAGATTTTGTTCTTCTCCCTCATATAACATATTTGAATTTTTTAGAAATTTTAATATTATTCAACTATGCTAGTAACAACTCCAGAACCTACAGTTCTTCCACCTTCTCTGATAGCGAATCTTAATCCTTCTTCCATTGCTACTGGAGTGATTAATTCAACATTCATGTCTATGTGGTCTCCTGGCATTACCATTTCTGTTCCTTCTGGTAATTGGATTGATCCTGTAACGTCTGTTGTTCTGAAATAAAATTGTGGTCTATATCCATTAAAGAATGGTGTATGTCTTCCACCTTCTTCTTTTTTAAGTACATATACTTGACCTACGAATTTCTTATGTGGATGTACTGTTCCTGGTTTTGCTAATACTTGACCTCTTTCTATTTCTGTTCTTTGAACACCTCTTAATAATGCTCCGATATTATCTCCTGCCATTGCTTCGTCTAATATCTTTCTAAACATTTCTACTCCTGTTATTACTGTCTTTTTCTTTTCGTCTGTCATTCCTACGATTTCTACTTCGTCTCCTGTATGAAGAACTCCTCTTTCTACTCTTCCTGTTGCTACTGTTCCTCTTCCTGTTATTGTGAAGATATCTTCAATTGGCATTAAGAAATCTTTATCTGTTGCTCTTTCTGGTGTTGGTATATATTCGTCTACTGCTGCCATTAATTCATGTATGCAGTCTCTTTCTCCTTTTTCTATTGCCATTAATGCTGATCCTGTTATTACTGGACATTCGTCTCCGTTAAATCCATATTCACTTAGTAATTCTCTTACTTCCATTTCTACTAATTCTAATAATTCTGGATCATCTACTTGGTCTGATTTGTTTAAGAATACTACTATATGTTGTACTCCAACTCTTGATGCTAGTAATATATGTTCTCTTGTTTGTGGCATTGGACCATCTGCTGCTGATACAACTAAGATTGCTCCATCCATTTGTGCTGCTCCTGTTATCATGTTCTTTACGTAGTCTGCGTGTCCTGGACAGTCAACGTGTGCATAGTGTCTATTGTCTGTTTCATACTCTACGTGTGCTGTATTGATTGTTATTCCTCTTTCTTTTTCTTCTGGTGCTTTATCAATATCTGCATAGTTTTGTGCTTCTGCTTTTCCTTCTTCTGCTAATGTCATTGTGATTGCTGCTGTTAATGTTGTTTTACCATGGTCTACGTGACCTATTGTTCCTATATTTACGTGTGGCTTGCTTCTTTCAAATTTTGCTTTTGACATTTTTATTCCTCCTTACCTTTTCTTCAATAAATTTAAATTCATTTATGTTTTTTAATTATTTATTCCCAGCAATTTGTTCTTGAATACTTTTTGGCACTTCTTCATAATGATCAAACTGCATTGAATAGTTACCTCTACCTTGAGTTCTTGATCTTAATGTAGTTGCATAACCAAACATTTCTGAAAGTGGTACAAAAGCATTGATAACTTGAGCACCTGCTCTTTGTTCCATACCTTCAATTCTACCTCTTCTTGAGTTAATATCACCCATTACATCTCCCATATATTCTTCAGGAGTGATAACTTCAACCTTCATAGTTGGTTCAAGTAATACTGGATCAGCTTTGCTCATAGCATTTTTAAATGCCATAGAACCAGCTACTTTAAATGCCATTTCTGATGAGTCAACATCATGATAAGAACCATCGAATAATTTAACTTTGAAGTTTATAGTTTGGTATCCAGCAATAACACCACTTTCAGATGCTTCTTTTATACCATTTTCAACAGCTGGAATGTATTCTCTTGGAATAGATCCACCAACAACAGCATCTTCAAATTTATATTCTTCTTCACATGGTTCCATTTCAATCCAACAATGTCCATATTGTCCACGTCCACCTGATTGTCTAACAAATTTACCTTCAGCTTTAACAGCTTTTCTAATTGTTTCTTTATATGCAACTTGTGGTTTACCAACATTACATTCAACTTTAAATTCTCTTTGAAGTCTATCAACAATTATTTCAAGATGTAATTCTCCCATACCTGCTATAATTGTTTGACCAGTTTCATGATCAGTATAAGTCTTAAATGTTGGATCCTCTTCTGCAAGTTTTTGAAGAGCTATTCCCATTTTCTCTTGTCCTGCTTTAGTTTTTGGTTCTATAGCAACACTAATAACTGGTTCTGGGAATTCCATATTTTCAAGTATTATTGGATTTTCTTCATCACAAAGGGTATCTCCTGTTGTTGAATTTTTCAATCCAATTATAGCTCCTAACTCTCCAGCTCTTAATTCTTCAACTTCTTTTCTGTGGTTTGAATGCATTTTAACAAGTCTTCCAATTCTTTCTCTTTTACCTTTGTTACAATTTAATACATATGTACCACTTTTCATTATTCCTGAGTAAATTCTAGTAAAAGCTAATTTACCTATGAATGGATCTGTAGCAATCTTGAATGCAAGCGCTGCAAGTGGCTCATTATCATCACTTTTTCTTTCAATTTCTTCTTTAGTTTCTGGATCTAATCCTTTAACTGCTGGTACATCTAATGGTGATGGTAAGTATTTAACTACTGCATCAATCATCATTTGTACACCTTTATTTTTATATGAAGAACCACATACTACTGGAACTATTTCATTATTACATACACCTTTTCTTAGTGTTGTTTCTAATTCCTCAATTGTTAATTCTTCGCCTTCTAAATATTTCATCATTAGATCTTCATCTAATTCAGCAACTGCTTCAATCATTTCTGATCTGTATTTCTCAGCTAATTCCTTCATATCATCTGGAATTTCTGCCTCTTCTATTTTTTCACCAAGATCATCTTTATATATTCTAGCTTTATTTTCAAGCAAATCAATTATTCCTAAGAAAGTATCTTCCTTACCTATTGGTAATTGTATTGGTACAGCATTAGCATGTAATCTTTCTCTCATCATGCTTACTGCTCTAAAGAAATCTGCTCCAAGTATATCCATTTTATTTATATAAGCAATTCTTGGAACCATATACTTGTCTGCCTGTCTCCATACTGTTTCTGATTGTGGTTCAACCCCACCTTTAGCACAAAAAACTCCAACCGCTCCATCAAGTACTCTTAAAGATCTTTCAACCTCAACAGTGAAATCTACGTGTCCTGGCGTGTCAATTATGTTTATAACATGATCCTTCCATTCACAAGTTGTTGCAGCAGAAGTAATTGTTATACCTCTTTCTTGCTCTTGTTCCATCCAGTCCATTGTTGCTTGACCTTCATGAACTTCTCCAATCTTATGGCTTATTCCAGTATAAAACAACACACGTTCTGTTGTTGTAGTTTTACCGGCATCTATGTGAGCCATTATTCCTATATTACGGAATTTTTCTAATGGATGTTGTCTTTCCATATGACTTCCTCCTTTTCTTAAATAAAATAACATTTTAGAAAACTGTTTTGGCCAAGCCAAAACAGTTTAATTTTAATATCTGTAGTGTGCAAAAGCTTTGTTTGCTTCAGCCATCTTATGAGTATCTTCTCTTTTCTTAACAGCTGCTCCAGAATTATTAGAAGCATCTAGTAACTCACCAGCAAGTCTATCTTTCATGTATCTTTCTCCTCTTTTTCTTGCTGCGTCTACTAACCATCTAAGACCTAAAGTCTGTCTTCTTTCTGGTCTTACTTCCATTGGAACTTGATACGTAGCTCCACCTATTCTTCTTGCTTTTACTTCTAGTAGTGGCATTATATTATTCATAGCTTCTTCGAAAACTTCTATGGATTCTTTTCCAGATTTCTCAGCCATTATATCAAATGCTCCATATACTATTTGTTGAGCAACACCTTTTTTACCATCTAGCATTACTTGATTCACCAATTTTGTAACAACTTTACTGTTATGCATTGGATCTGGTAATACATCTCTTTTAGCTATATGTCCTTTTCTTGGCACTTTTCTTCCCTCCTTAACATTAAAATTTAAGATCATCGGTACTCAGCTCTTGAGCTGCAAAGCGCTTTGTCGTTCCGCACAAATACAAAATAATATATATATATATATATATAAATGCTGAAGACATTGCACTTACAATCTTCTAAGCATTATTTTTTCTTAGGTTTCTTTGCACCATACTTTGATCTTGATTGCATTCTGTCAGCAACTCCAGCTGCATCCAAAGTACCTCTTACGATGTGATATCTTACACCGGGAAGGTCCTTAACTCTACCACCTCTTATAAGAACAACACTATGCTCTTGTAAGTTATGGCCGATACCTGGTATGTATGCTGTAACTTCATATCCATTTGTAAGTCTAACTCTGGCAATTTTTCTTAGCGCTGAGTTTGGCTTTTTAGGAGTTGTTGTTTTTACTACAGTACACACACCTCTTTTTTGTGGACATTCTTTAAGTGCTGGTGAAGTAGACTTAGTTTGTATTGTTTTTCTACCTTTTCTTACTAATTGGTTAATAGTTGGCATTTTTACACCTCCTTTTAATTTTTAACTATATATATAAATTTGTTAATAAGCTTTTTTTATTGTTTTTTCAATTCAGCAGCGACCGAAGCCCCTACATCAATTCCACAAAGTTTTCCTAACTCGTTCATAGTATCTATGTATACCAGTTCAAGGGACTTTTGCTTGGCTAGTTGTATTAAAGGCTCGATTACTTTTTGTTCTACATCTTTTGCTACGTATACCTCTTCAACTATATCATTTTTAACAGCCTTAATTGTCTGCTTAATACCAACAACTTTTCTACCTTCAAGCCTATAACCCATATATCTAACCTCCCTTAACATGTATTGTTACAAAGATAAAAATCATTCTTTATCTTTGTAACAAACTACACAAGGTGTATTTTATCATTTTAATATCATTGTGTCAATAAAATAGCTCTAAGCTTCTAAATTATTTTCTTCATTTTCTTCCACTTTTTTATTTTTTGTATTTATCTTTATTCCTCTGTATTTGTTCAGTCCTGTACCTGCTGGAATCAACTTTCCTATTATAACATTTTCTTTTAATCCTATTAATGGATCTACTTTACCTTTTATTGCAGCATCAGTAAGTACTCTTGTTGTTTCTTGGAAAGATGCAGCAGATAAAAATGAATCTGTTGCTAATGCTGCCTTCGTTATTCCGAGCAATGCAACTTTTCCTTGAGCAGGTCTTTCACTTTTCTCTATTGCTTTTTCATTATGATCTTGAAAATCAAATATATCTATCATAGTTCCTGGTAATAATTCTGTATCACCTGAATCTTCTATTTTTACTTTTCTTGTCATTTGTCTAATTACTACTTCTAAGTGCTTATCATCTATATCAACACCTTGAAGTCTATAAACTTTTTGCACTTCTGAAAGAAGATAATTTTTAACTGCATTTACACCTTTAATTCTTAAAATATCATGTGGATTTATTGAACCCTCTGTTATCTCGTCTCCAGCTTGTATATAATCACCATTATTTACTTTTACTCTGGAACCAAAAGGTATATCATAACTTGATTCTTCTCCTGAATCTGCTTTTACATATACAACTCTCTTTTTCTTGGTTTCTTCTACTCTTACTACTCCGCCAATTTCACTTATAATCGCAAGTCCTTTTGGTTTCCTAGATTCAAATAACTCTTCAACCCTTGGAAGACCCTGTGTTATATCTGCTCCAGCAACTCCACCAGTATGGAAGGTTCTCATAGTAAGCTGTGTTCCTGGTTCTCCTATTGATTGTGCTGCCATAATACCTACAGCCTCTCCAATATTTATCTTATGTCCTGTTGCCATGTTCATTCCATAACACTTAGCACATACGCCAACTTTTGATTTACATGTAAATACAGATCTAATTTTAATTCTCTTAATTCCTGTTTTTTCAACTCGATCTGCTGTATTAGCATCTATATATGCATTTTTCTTAACTATTACTTCTCCACTTTCAGGATCTATAATATCTTGTGCTGTATATCTACCTGTAAGTCTTTCTGATAGAGATTCAATTACTTCATTACCCTCTTTAATTTCAGATACTTCAAATCCTTCATCTGTTCCACAGTCTTCTGTTCTTACTATAACGTCTTGGCTTACATCTACAAGTCTTCTTGTTAAATAACCAGAGTCTGCAGTTTTTAACGCAGTATCTGCATTACCTTTTCTAGCACCATGTGTTGATATAAAATATTCAAGTACATCAAGACCTTCTCTGAAGGATGATCTTATAGGCAACTCAATAATCTTACCTGATGGATTAGCCATTAATCCTCTCATTCCTGCAAGCTGCTTAATCTGGCTCTTAGAACCTCTGGCACCTGAATCAGCCATCATAAATATAGGATTAAATTTATCAAAGTTATCCATAAGAGCATTTGCAACATCCTCTGTTGTCTTAGTCCATTTTTCTATTACTCTTTCATATCTTTCTTCTTCAGATATAAATCCTCTTCTATACATTTTTTCAATTTTGTCTACTGCCTTATCTGTTTCTTCAAGTAAAATATGTTTAGCTTCTGGTACTGTCATATCTGAAGTTGAAATTGTAATAGCACCTATTGTTGAATAGTGATATCCTGTTGCTTTAATTTTATCCAACATAATTGATGTCTCTGTAGGACCGTACTTTACATAACATTTATCTATTATTTTACCTAAGTTTTTCTTACTTACTAGAAAATCTACTTCTAACTTAAACATATTTTCATCTTTACTTCTATCTACAAAACCTAAATCTTGTGGTATACATTCATTAAATATTAATTTACCAGGTGTTGTCTTTATAATACCAAGAACTTTTTCTCCATCTATTTCTTTTTTAATTCTAACTCTAATTTTTGCATGCATATCAATCTGTCCTAATTGATATGCCATATATACCTCTTCTGGTGATGAAAATTCTCTTCCTTCACCTCTTGCTCCATCTTTATCAAGTGTCAAATAATATGAACCTAATACCATATCTTGTGTAGGAACACATACTGGTTTACCATCAGATGGTTTCATTATATTATGTGCTGCTAACATTAAGAATCTTGCTTCTGATTGAGCCTCAACAGATAATGGTACGTGAATAGCCATTTGGTCACCATCAAAGTCAGCATTGTATGCTGTACAAACAAGTGGATGAAGTTTTATAGCTTTTCCTTCAACAAGAACAGGTTGAAATGCTTGAATACCTAATCTATGTAATGTCGGAGCACGATTTAGTAATACTGGATGGTCTGATATTACGTCTTCAAGTACATCCCATACCTCAGGCATTATTCTTTCTACCATTCTCTTAGCACTTTTTATATTATGAGCAATTCCTCTTTCAACCAATTTCTTCATAACAAAAGGTTTGAATAACTCCAATGCCATTTCCTTTGGAAGACCACACTGATACATCTTTAATTCTGGACCAACAACTATAACTGAACGTCCTGAGTAATCAACACGTTTTCCAAGTAAGTTTTGTCTAAACCTTCCTTGTTTACCTTTCAACATATCAGATAATGATTTTAAAGGTCTATTTCCTGGTCCTGTAACTGGTCTACCTCTTCTACCATTATCAATAAGTGCATCTACAGCTTCTTGAAGCATTCTTTTTTCATTTCTTACAATTATATCTGGTGCACCTAAATCTAAAAGTTTTTTTAATCTATTATTTCTATTAATAACTCTTCTATATAAGTCATTTAGATCTGAAGTTGCAAATCTTCCTCCATCTAATTGAACCATAGGTCTTAAATCAGGTGGTATTATAGGAATAACATCTATAATCATCCATTCTGGTTTATTTCCTGATTTTCTGAATGACTCAACAACTTCTAATCTTCTTATGATTCTTACTCTTTTCTGTCCCGTACTACTTTCAAGGTTATTCTTTAATTCTTTAGATAACTGTTCTAAATCAATTTCTCTTAATAAAATTTTTACTGCTTCCGCTCCCATACCAGCTACAAAACTATCTTCACCATATTTATCAATAGATTCTCTATACTCTTTCTCTGTTAAAAGTTGTTTTTTCAATAATGGTGTTTCTTTAGGATCTAGCACAACATATGAAGCAAAATACAATACTTTTTCTAAAGATCTAGGAGATATATCTAATATAAGTCCCATACGAGATGGTATTCCTTTAAAATACCAAATATGTGATACTGGAGCAGCTAATTCTATGTGCCCCATTCTCTCACGTCTAACTTTAGCTTTTGTAACTTCTACTCCACATCTGTCACAAACTATACCTTTGTATCTTACTCTCTTATACTTTCCACAATGACATTCCCAATCTTTTATTGGTCCAAAAATTCTTTCACAAAACAAACCATCTTTTTCTGGCTTTAATGTTCTATAATTTATTGTTTCTGGTTTTTTTACTTCTCCTCTTGACCATGCTCTAATTTGTTCTGGTGATGCCAATCCTATTTGTATAGCATCAAAATTATTCAATTCAAACAAGGGTACATCCTCCCTTCAAATTAGTGTTCGTCATTAAAATCATTAAGTTCTAATTCATTTTCCAAATCTTCTAATGATAATTCATATTCTTCATCTTCATCTTCATCTTCATCTTCGTTTTTATCATATTTTCCTTCAAGATCTTTATTTTTATCTTCATCTTCTGCATTTTCTGTTTTACTTATACCTACTGCTGGAACTGAATCTTCTGTTCCCTCTATATTCACTTCCAAATCTTCTTCAGATTTTTCTTCAACTGATTCTTTTATTTTAATTTCTTGTTGTTCATCATTTAAAACTCTAACGTCTAAACATAAAGCTTGAAGTTCCTTTATAAGAACTTTAAATGATTCTGGTACTCCTGGTTCTGGTATATTTTCCCCTTTAACAATAGCCTCATATGTTTTAACTCTACCAACTACATCATCTGATTTAACAGTCAATATTTCTTGTAGGGTATATGCCGCACCATATGCTTCAAGCGCCCATACTTCCATTTCTCCAAATCTTTGACCACCAAATTGAGCCTTACCTCCAAGTGGTTGTTGTGTTACTAAAGAATATGGACCTGTTGATCTTGCATGTATTTTATCATCAACTAAGTGATGAAGTTTTAATATATACATGTATCCTACTGTTACTCTACTTTCAAAAGGTTCTCCCGTTCTGCCATCATATAAAGCAGTCTTACCATCTTCAGCATAACCTGCTTTCTTCAAACAATTTACAATTGCTGGCTCTGTTGCTCCATCAAATACTGGTGTTGCTACATGCCAACCTAATTTACTTGCTGCCCAACCAAGGTGTACCTCTAGTACCTGCCCAATATTCATACGAGAAGGAACTCCTAATGGGTTTAAGCATATTTGCAATGGTCTTCCATCAGGTAAGAATGGCATATCTTCTTCAGGTAATATTCTGGATATAACCCCTTTGTTACCATGTCTTCCTGCCATTTTATCTCCAACAGATATTTTTCTTTTTTGAGCTATATAACATCTAACTAATTCATTTACTCCTGGTGGAAGTTCATCTCCATTTTCTCTTGTAAATACTTTAACATCAACAATTATGCCTGTTTCACCATGTGGCACTCTAAGTGAAGTATCTCTAACTTCCCTTGCTTTTTCTCCAAATATAGCTCTTAATAATCTTTCTTCAGCTGTAAGTTCTGTTTCTCCCTTAGGTGTAACTTTACCAACAAGTATATCACCTGATCTTACCTCTGCTCCTATTCTTATTATTCCTCTTTCATCTATATCTTTAAGTGCATCTTCTCCTACATTTGGTATATCTCTTGTTATTTCTTCTGGTCCAAGTTTTGTATCTCTTGCTTCAGCTTCATATTCTTCTATATGGATTGACGTAAACACATCATCACGAACAAGTTGTTCTGAAACCAACATAGCATCTTCGTAATTATAACCTTCCCAAGTTATAAATCCCATACGTATATTCTTACCTAATGCTATTTCACCAAGGTCAGTTGATGGTCCATCCGCAAGTACACTTCCTGCCTCAACCTTTTCACCATTATTAACTATAGGTCTTTGATTTATACATGTTCCTTGGTTTGACCTTTTGAATTTAAGGAGCTTATATTTATCAATTACACCATCACTGTCTCTCTTAACTCTAACTTCATCTGCTGACACATATACTACTGTTCCTGCATGTTTAGATTTAGGTAGAACTCCTGAATCAACCGCTGCTTTAAATTCTATTCCAGTACCAACTATTGGAGCTTGAGGTTTCAATAATGGCACTGCCTGACGCTGCATATTTGATCCCATAAGCGCACGGCTGGCATCATCATTTTCAAGAAACGGAATCATTGCTGTTGCAACAGAAACTATTTGTCTTGGAGAAACATCTATAAGATCAACCTCAGTTTTAGGTACTATTAAAACTTCTTCTTTATACCTTACTGTAACCTTATCATCTATAAAATTTCCTTGCTCATCCATTGGTTCTTCCGCTTGAGCAACTAAATATCCATCTTCCTCATCGGCTGTAAAATATGTTATTTCATTTGTAACTCTTCCATTTTCTTTATCCACTATTCTATAAGGTGTTTCAATAAATCCATATTCATTTACTTTTGCATATGATGCAAGTGAGTTTATAAGCCCTATATTTGGTCCTTCTGGAGTCTCTATAGGACACATTCTACCATAATGAGAATAGTGAACATCTCTAACCTCAAATCCTGCTCTTTCTCTTGAAAGTCCACCTGGTCCTAACGCTGATAATCTTCTCTTATGCGTTAATTCTGAAAGAGGATTAGTTTGATCCATAAATTGTGAAAGTTGTGAACTTCCAAAAAATTCTTTTATAGCAGCTGCTACTGGTCTTATATTAATTAAAGCTTGAGGAGTTATTACTTCTTGATCTTGAATAGTCATTCTCTCTTTAACTACTCTTTCCATTCTAGATAAACCAATTCTAAATTGATTTTGTAATAATTCACCTACAGATCTTAGTCTTCTGTTTCCTAAATGATCTATATCGTCTATATCGCCAATTCCATGTAATAATCCCAATTGATAACTAATAGTTGCAAGTATATCATCTTTAGTAATATGTTTTGGTATCAGCTTATGTATACTTTTCTTAATTTCTTCTTTGATTGTTTCTGTATCAGTATAATTATCTAAAATTTGTTTTAAAGTTGGATAATGTACTAATTCTTTAATATTCAAACCAGTAACATCAAAATCAACATTTTCTTTAATATCTACAAAGTTATTTCCTATAACCTTAATAATTTTATCTTCAACTTTAATATTTACAACATTAATGCCTACATTTTGAATTTTTTTCGCAATATCCCTATCGATTTTGCTACCACTTTCAACTATTATTTCCCCTGTATTAGGATCTACTATATCATCTGCTGTTATTTGATTTGCTATTCTAAGATTTAATGCAAGTTTTTTGTTAAATTTATATCTTCCTACTTTTGATAAATCATATCTTTTTGCATCAAAAAATAACGAATCTATAAGAGACATAGCACTATCTACAGTCGGTGGTTCACCTGGTCTTAATCTCTTATATATTTCTAATAGTGCTTCCTCACTATTCTTAGTATTATCTTTTTCTATAGTCGCTCTTAATCTTTCGTCTTCACCAAAAAAATTCGTTATTTCTAAATCTGAACCACATCCCATAGCTCTTGCAAGAATTGTTATAGGCAATTTTCTAGTTTTATCAATTCTTACATAAATTATATCATTGGAATCTGTTTCATATTCAAGCCATGCTCCCCTATTTGGTATTACAGTTGATGAATATAGTTTTTTACCTGTTTTATCAACTGTGTAATTATAGTAAACACCTGGAGATCTAACTAATTGGCTTACAATAACTCTTTCGGCTCCATTAATTACAAAAGTACCCTGTTCAGTCATAATTGGGAAGTCACCCATAAATACTTCCTGTTCCTTTACTTCACCAGTTTCCTTATTAAGTAATCTAACCTTAACTTTTAACGGTGCAGCATATGTGGTATCTCTCTCTTTACATTCTTCTACACAATACTTAATATTATCCATATCAAGTTTGTAACCTACAAATTCGAGAATAAGATTACCTGTATAATCTTGAATAGGGTTTATATCGTCAAACACTTCTTGAAGTCCTTCTCGTAAAAACCACTCATAAGAATCTAATTGAATTTCAATTAGATTAGGCATAGTGGTTACTTCTTTAACCTTAGAAAAGCTCATTCTTGTTCTTTTACCAACTTGGATAGGATGTACCATTAAATTTCACCCCTTGTATATACTAAAATAACCAATAACACTTTTTTGTGTTAATGGATTAAAACGCCACTATTAAACTATTTTAACCATTTTTAACCTAAATATACCTCTATATCTAGGTTTCTAATAAATATCAATGCATTTAGATATGTTATCACAAATAGCTTATGATGTCAATATTTGATTTTGTATGTATACAACAAAATACTTAATTAATTATGTATTAAAAAAAGGCACTTCAAACGAAAGTGCCTTTTCCAATAAGCTTACACTACTTTAATTCAACTGTAGCTCCAACTTCTTCTAACTTAGCTTTCATTTCTTCAGCTTGTTCTTTAGCTACTGCTTCTTTTAATGTCTTAGGAGCTCCATCAACTATTGCTTTAGCATCTTTTAATCCAAGACCTGTTAATTCTCTAACAGCTTTTATAACTTTGATTTTTTGTGAACCAGCACCTGATAAAACTACATCAAATTCTGATTTTTCTTCAGCTGCTCCAGCTGCTCCAGCTGCTCCAGCTACTGCTACAGGAGCTGATGCGCTTACTCCAAATTCTTCTTCACATGCTTTTACTAATTCGTTTAATTCTAAAACTGACATATCTTTTATAGCTTGAATCATTTCTTCTCTTGTCATTTAAATGCACCTCCAAATTTTCTAATTATTTTTTTATGCTTCTTCTGATTCTTTCTTTTCTTTTATAGCATTTAATAAATAAACAAGGTTTGATAATGGAGCCTTGAAGCTTCCAAGAAGTTTTGCAAGTAACACTTCTCTTGGTGGTATAGATGCAAGTTCTTTAATTTTAGCTTCATCATATAATTCACCTTGAATAAGTCCTGCTTTTAATTCTAACTTCTTATGGTCTTTTGCAAAATCATTAAGTATTCTTGCTGGTGCAGTTGGATCTTCATATCCAAATGCTATTGAAATAGGTCCTTGAAGATATTTAACTATGTCTTCTTTGCCTAATTCATTAGCTGCTATAGTTACTAATGTATTTTTATATACTTTATATTCAACACCAGCATCTCTCATTTTCTTTCTTAATTCAGTATCTTCTTCAACTGTTAATCCTTGATATTTAGCAAGAACCATTGCTTCAGCTTTTTCAATTTTTTCTCTTATTTCTTGAACTTTAGCTTCTTTTAAATTTCTATTCTCGCTCACAAAGTCCACCTCCTTACAGGAATAAAACTTTTTTTAAAAAAATATGATCTCTCCGAAGACTCGAAGAGACCATATATACTCACGTTCATATATTGGAATCCTCGGTAGGTTGATATACGTTACGCTCTAATGCACCTACTGTCTACGGAATTATTACTCATTAAATTTTACGACTTAATTAGTCTATCATATATATTTTTCTGTGTCAATACTAATCTAAAACTTTTGTTGGATTAACTTTTATTCCAGGTCCCATTGTACTTGAAATTGATACTGATTTAATGTATTGACCTTTAACTGCTGCTGGTTTAGCTTTTACTACAGCTTCCATTAATGTATGAAAGTTTTCAACTAATTTGCCTTCACCAAATGATGCTTTTCCAAGTGGAACGTGAATTATAGATGTTTTATCAACTCTATATTCAACTTTACCAGCTTTTATTTCATTTACAGCTTTAGTAACATCAAATGTTACTGTTCCTGATTTTGGATTTGGCATTAATCCTTTTGGTCCTAGTATTCTACCTAGTCTACCAACTACTCCCATCATATCTGGAGTTGCAACAACTACATCAAATCCAAACCAATTTTCTTTTTGAATTTTTTCAGCAAATTCTTCTGCTCCTACAAAATCTGCTCCTGCTGCTTCAGCTTCTTTAGCTTTATCACCTTTAGCAAAAACTAAAACTTTTACTTTTTTACCTGTTCCATGTGGAAGCACTATTGCTCCTCTAACTTGTTGATCAGCATGTCTTGGGTCTACACCAAGTCTTACAGCTAATTCAATAGTTTCATCGAATTTTGCTTTTGAAGTTTTTACAGCTAAATCTAAAGCTTCTTGTGGTGTATATAGTGCATTTCTATCTACAAGTTTAGTGCTTTCTTGATACTTCTTACCTTGTTTTGCCATCTATATTCCTCCCTTGTGGTACTAACGGTTTGGCCTCCCACTATAATTTAATATAGGTATTTTTACAAATTATTCTTCAATTGTTATTCCCATGCTTCTAGCTGTACCTTCAATCATGCTCATAGCAGTTTCAATTGATCCTGCATTTAAGTCTGGCATTTTTGTTTCAGCTATTTCTTTAACTTGTGCTTTAGTGACTTTAGCAACCTTAGTTTTATTTGGTTCTCCAGAACCACTCTCTATTCCAGCTGCCTTTTTTAATAATACTGCTGCTGGTGGAGTTTTTGTTATAAAACTGAAAGATCTGTCTTGATATACTGTAATTACAACTGGAATTATCATTCCTGCTTGGTTAGAAGTTTTAGCATTAAACTCTTTACAAAATGCCATAATGTTAACACCGTGTTGACCAAGTGCTGGTCCAACTGGTGGTGCTGGGCTTGCTTTACCTGCAGGAAGTTGAAGTTTTATTAATCCTACTACTTTTTTAGCCATGAATTTACACCTCCTATAGTGTGGTAATACGGATTTACATCCTCCCACTTATCAGAACTTCATCTATAAGTGTTAGTCTAATTTTTTTATTTGATTAAATTCAAGTTCAACAGGAGTTTCCCTGCCAAACATATTAACTAATGCTTTTACTATTCCTTTTTCTAAATTAATTTCTTGAATTAGAGCTACAAAGTTTTCCAATGGACCTGATATAACCCTAACATTTTCACCTACTTCTAAGTCAACATCTGCTGGTTTTTCTTTAATTCCCATAGATTTAACTTCTTCTTCAGTAAGTGGTACTGGCTTTGAACCTGGTCCCACAAATCCTGTGACCCCTCTAGTGTTTCTTACCACATACCAAGAATCATCATTCATTATCATTTTTATTAATACATATCCAGGGAATATTTTTTTAAAAGTAATTTTCTTTTTACCATCTTTTTCTTCGACTTGCTGTTCCATAGGAACTTGTATGTCATAAATTAAGTCTACTAAATTTCTATTCTCTATTGTCTTTTCTAAATTAACTTTAACTTTATTTTCATATCCTGAATATGTATGTACAACATACCACTTTGCTTCTCCCGGCATAATTCAAGGGTTCGGTATAACCTAAACCCTACCTCCTTTTTTTTTACTTTTTAATAAATATTATTTCAAAGAGTTCTTTAAACCCTTTATCTAGTAATCCTACGATCACTACAAAAATAATACAAAATGTCAAAACGGCTATAGTTGACTTTTTAATGTCTTCTTTTGGGGGCCAAGTCATTCTTTTAAACTCTGCCTTTAATCCTTTAAAGAAACCTACTATACCGTTACCTTTAGTAGCCTTTTTAGAAGAATTATTAGTATTAGCTACTTTTAACTCCCCATTACTAGCCATATTTTTCACATCCTTATTCTCCATAACTTCAGACTATTTTGTTTCTTTATGAACTGTATGTTTATGACAGAATTTGCAATATTTTTTCATTTCAATTCTATCTGGATTATTTTTTTTGTTTTTCATTGTATTATAATTTCTTTGTTTACATTCTGTACACGCTAAAGTTACTTTTACTCTCATTATTTACACCTCCCGGTTTACGCATATATAAAAAAGCGTAAAACGCTTCCTATTACCGTGTTACTTTGTTAATTTATCATAAGTTACCGCATATGTCAACACATTACTCTTATTAAAATCATTGTATTTTTGTTAAGTTTACAATATATTACCTTGATTTTAAATATTAGACTACATGTAATTTGTTTTTTCAAGGGACTAATTTATAACAATTTAGTCCCATTTTTATGCAGCCAATTAATTATTCAACTATACTAGTAACAACTCCAGAACCTACAGTTCTTCCACCTTCTCTGATAGCGAATCTTAATCCTTCTTCCATTGCTACTGGAGTGATTAATTCAACATTCATGTCTATGTGGTCTCCTGGCATTACCATTTCTGTTCCTTCTGGTAATTGGATTGATCCTGTAACGTCTGTTGTTCTGAAATAAAATTGTGGTCTATATCCATTAAAGAATGGTGTATGTCTTCCACCTTCTTCTTTTTTAAGTACATATACTTGACCTACGAATTTCTTATGTGGATGTACTGTTCCTGGTTTTGCTAATACTTGACCTCTTTCTATTTCTGTTCTTTGAACACCTCTTAATAATGCTCCGATATTATCTCCTGCCATTGCTTCGTCTAATATCTTTCTAAACATTTCTACTCCTGTTATTACTGTCTTTTTCTTTTCGTCTGTCATTCCTACGATTTCTACTTCGTCTCCTGTATGAAGAACTCCTCTTTCTACTCTTCCTGTTGCTACTGTTCCTCTTCCTGTTATTGTGAAGATATCTTCAATTGGCATTAAGAAATCTTTATCTGTTGCTCTTTCTGGTGTTGGTATATATTCGTCTACTGCTGCCATTAATTCATGTATGCAGTCTCTTTCTCCTTTTTCTATTGCCATTAATGCTGATCCTGTTATTACTGGACATTCGTCTCCGTTAAATCCATATTCACTTAGTAATTCTCTTACTTCCATTTCTACTAATTCTAATAATTCTGGATCATCTACTTGGTCTGATTTGTTTAAGAATACTACTATATGTTGTACTCCAACTCTTGATGCTAGTAATATATGTTCTCTTGTTTGTGGCATTGGACCATCTGCTGCTGATACAACTAAGATTGCTCCATCCATTTGTGCTGCTCCTGTTATCATGTTCTTTACGTAGTCTGCGTGTCCTGGACAGTCAACGTGTGCATAGTGTCTATTGTCTGTTTCATACTCTACGTGTGCTGTATTGATTGTTATTCCTCTTTCTTTTTCTTCTGGTGCTTTATCAATATCTGCATAGTTTTGTGCTTCTGCTTTTCCTTCTTCTGCTAATGTCATTGTGATTGCTGCTGTTAATGTTGTTTTACCATGGTCTACGTGACCTATTGTTCCTATATTTACGTGTGGCTTGCTTCTTTCAAATTTTGCTTTTGACATTTTTATTCCTCCTTACTCTTAAATAAACTTACCCTGGTGTGTTGTATAGATACCATAACCTGGAGCCCATGACCGGGATTGAACCGGTGACCTCCACCTTACCAAGGTGACGCTCTTCCTACTGAGCTACATGGGCAGCTATTCCCAAACGTGGAAACTAGTTTTAAACACACGAACATAACTTTTAAATCTACTATTCTGCCATTGAACTACTCCCGCAGTTTACAGTATTCATATATTATTTATACCAATTATTAATTTTACTATTCTAAAAATTCTTTGTCAACATTTAATTTTTCCTTTTATTCAAACACTTTTCTAATTTTCTCTTTACCCTTTGAAGTGCATTATCAATTGATTTAGCATGTCTATCTAAATCACAAGCTATTTCTTGATAAGATTTTCCATCTAAATAAGACATTAAAACTTCCATTTCTAAATTTGATAGTATTTCCCCTATTTCATTTTCTATATGATTTACTTCCTCTCTACTTATAACCAATTCCTCTGGATCTGTAACTTTTATACCTGACAAAACATCTAATAGTGTTCTATCAGACTCTTCGTCATAGATAGGTTTATTTAAAGAAATATATGTATTAAGAGGTATATGTTTTTGACGAGTAGCTGTCTTTATAGCTGTAATTATCTGCCTTGTAACACAAAGCTCTGCAAAAGCCTTAAAAGAAGATAATTTATCTGTTTTAAAATCTCTAATTGCCTTATAAAGTCCAATCATTCCTTCTTGATAAATATCTTCTTTATCTGCACCTATAAGAAAGTATGACTTTGCTTTGGCTTTTACAAAATTTTTATATTTATTTATCAAATATTCTTGAGCCTTGACATTTCCTTTTTTAGCCTCAATCACAATTTCCTCATCTAATTTATCTTCAAACAAAAAATCCATTCCCTCAGCATCCACCTTTTTCTTCAATAAAATCCCCTCCAAGCAAAATATATACCATATACTTGATTATACCTTAGCTAAAAATCTAACGTCAAGCAAATTTATTTATTTCTACGAATTTTTTCAAGTTTTTCCAATATTTTATCATCAATTGAGTCTTCTAACCAATTTTTATTGATAGAATATTGTTTTTGCGTTTTGTGTTTTATATTACTTTTTACTGCATTTACTTCACAATAAAATTCACTAGACGACATCCTTGTTGCACCTCTTTGAAAAGTAACTTGCTGTTCTAAACAATCAGAAGTAACCACTAATACATCTTTCTTTCTTCCTATGTTATTAACTTTTTTTTCTATATAACTATCTGCAGTTTCACCTTCCTTAGTAAAAACAACTATGACATTTCCTATTTTCTCTTTTTTTTCTATACTTGCTGGCACTTTATGAGCATCAAATACTAAAAAAACTTTATACCCTTTGAAAGTTGCATATTCTTGAATATTATCAATCAAAGCTTGTCTAGCTCCTTCAAAATTATGCTGTTTTATGTTCCTGAGCTCAGGCCAACTATTTATAACATTATATCCGTCTACAAAAATGTACCTCATTTTATCCTTTGCTTTAATATTTCATACATAATTATTCCTCCTGCTACAGAGGCATTTAAAGAGTTAATTTTACCCGTCATAGGTATTTTTACTAACACATCACATTTTTCTTTTGTTAGTCTTGACATTCCCCTTCCCTCACTACCTATAACAAGTGCTACTGCACTTGAAAAATCTGTATTAAAGCAATAATCTTCACCATACATATCCGCACCATAAACCCAAATTCCATTTGTTTTAAGCTCTTCAATAGTATTATTTATATTAGTCACCTTAGCTATTTTTACATGTTCAACTGCCCCAGCCGATGACTTATATACAGTTGGTGTAACTCCAACATTTCTTCTTTTAGGGATGATTATACCGTGTACACCACACACTTCTGCAGTTCTAATAATAGAACCAAAATTATGAGGATCTTCAAGTTCATCTAAAATAATTATAAAGGGTTTTTCCCCTTTTTCTTCTGCATAAGCTAAAATATCACTCACTTCACAATATTTATAAGGAGTCACTACTGCTATTATTCCTTGATGAGACCCTGTTTCAGATATTTGATCAAGTTTTCTTTTATCTACTTCTTTTATTACGATTTTATTTTTCTTTGCAAATTTTATTATATCATTAATACTTCCTGATTTTTGTCCTTTTGAAATCATTATATATTCTATAGTTCTACCTGTTTTTAATATCTCTTTAATTGCATTTCTTCCTTCAATTAGATCTTCTCTAATTTTGTTATTTACCATCTTAACACATCCTTTTTGTGCTTTACTTTTGTATCATATTGCTATTATAACCCAATTGGAGTATACCAAATCACTTTTGATATAAAATTAATCATTGAACTTTCTACTATCTAGCGAAGAAAAATGATATATTGCGTAAGAAACATTTGAAAAAAAGTTTACAAGTTCTTAGTTTTACAAATTTGAAAAAGTCATTTTATGAGTTGATAATTAAGAATTGATAGTTGACAGTTATGGACACCTTTCTGCTAACGCAGAAAGCTTTTAAATTGGTTATTTTGTTTAAAGACAAAATTCACTTATCTTACTACTATATTTAATAAAAGTTTTTCTGTAAGAAAAACATCCTTTATTATCAACTATCAACTGATAAAAGCTTAGAACTTGTTACTGAAATGAAAGATTTCAGAGCAATATATCCTTTTCCGTAGCCATTATACTTCATCTTCCAAAGTTAATTTAATCATTTAAGATTTAAATATTTTTCTCTAATTTCTTGCATTTTACCACAAGTCATTTTTCCTTCAGGACATTTGTCATTTACACAACTTGGACCAGCATACTTAAACAATATTGGGGCTACTTGTTTTACTTGTTTTAACATTTCTTCTGCTAAAGATCTTATTTCCCATTGAGCTCTATTACAGCATCTATGCTTAAAAAAATTCATAAGACTTCTTGCATTCATTGTAACAATTATTTTTGTTTCACATGCATTTGGAAATACATATCTAGCATCCTCTATAGCCTTCTTCTCTGCTTGTAATTTCTTCATTCCATCTTTTAAATATTTAGATTTTAATATTTCTGTTAATTTATCATAAGCTTCTTGATCTTTATTCATTGCTTCAATAAATATTTTCTTAGCCTCTTCGTTATTTTCAATTTCTGGAGGTACAATGTATTTAAACTGATCTAATCTTACATATCTTTGACTTTGTTGAGAAAAAGATGCTATTCTATGTCTTACTAATTGGTGTGTTAAACTTCTTGAAACTCCCTCTATTGCAAATGTAAATGAAACATGTTCTATTGGTGATTCATGTCCGTATGACATTAACATATTTAAAAATTTTGCTGTTTTTTCATCTTCCAAATTTTCTTGTATTTCATCTATTCCAACTGCGCTATAGCAAAGCTTAGCAGCAGACGCAATTACTTTTTCCGGATTTGGTGTATATTCTATCAATTTAACTTTTATAGACATAGTAATTTCCTCCCTTTACTTTATGATGAAATTATTGATTTTTCTAGTATTTCATTTAATCTCTTATTTTTTTCTGTTATATACAAATATCCAATTAGAGCCTCAAATCCTGTTGCTGCTCTATAATCTTGTATATTAGCATTTTTAGGTACTGTACCTGATTTTGCATTTCTTCCTCTTTTAAATATAGCCATTTCTTCGTCTGTTAAACTATCTAAAATCTTTTTCATTATATCACTTTGAGCTTTTGCTTTTACAAAAGATATAGCCTTTACATGTAATTTGTGAACAGACATATCTCTATTGTTATCTACCAAATGAGTTCTTATAAAAACTTCATATACAGCATCCCCTATAAAGGCTAATACTAAAGGATTTAACTGTTTTGCATCTAGCTCTTTAAATCTATTTTTTAATATATCAAATTCCATATCGTAACTCCTTATTCTTTAACTTAATAAGTATATTAAATTTTTCTATCAGCTATTACTTCAAAAACTTAATATCATACAAAATAAATACTTTATAAACTAATTTTATCATAATTTTATATATAAAACTTCAAGTAATTTTATCAAATATTATGATATCATACAATAAAAAAGAAGACAGTCTTTATTACCATCTTCTTTCAATTTTAATTTACCCTGTTAATACATATAAGTATTTTGTAAAAAACCTTGTTAATTATTATCTGAACTTTCGATACTGCCTAGCGAAGGGAAATGATATATTGCGTAAGAAACATTTGAACAAAGTTTACAAGTTCTTAGCTTTACGAATTTGAAAAAAGTTATTTTTTAATTACTGATTCCTATGGAATATTAATTTAAAAATCTTTTTTCAATATGAGTAAAGCTTAGAACTTGTTACTGAAGTGAATAGTTTCTAAGCAAGATATCATTTACCGTAGCGGCTATTTTTCATCTGCGAAAATTGAGTTATTATTTCTTTATATGCCATCTCACACCCTGTGGTGTATCTTCCAACACTATTCCCTCAACATTCAACTCATCTCTTATTTTATCTGCTAAAGCCCAATTTTTATCTTTTCTAGCTTTCTGTCTTTGATCTATAAGTTTTTCAATTCTTTCCTCTAAGCTTATTTTAGTTGATTTTTGTAATATACCAAGAGGCAATCCTAATTCTCTTATTAAGTCTAAGCACTGTTGTACCAATTCTTTTGATGAATTAATATTTACATTTATATTTATATCTTTTATCAAATCAAATATAACAGATATTGCATCAGCAGTATTAAAGTCATCATCCATTTTTTCAATATATTTTTCTCTATAAGATAATAAAATATTAGCAAATTCTTTATCATCCTTTGTCATAAAGTCATTATTAACCTCACCTAATAAGTTTTCTAAATTACTTATAGTATTATATATTCTTTCAACAGATACCTTAGCTGAATCTAATAACTCTTTACTGAAATTAAGTTGATTTCTATAATGTGCAGATAACATAAAAAATCTAATAACATCCGCATCATATTTCTCTAATATTTCTCTTGCAGTAAAGAAGTTATTTAAAGACTTTGACATTTTTTTATTATCTATATTTAGATAAGCTGCATGAATCCAATAATTAACGAATTTCTTACCACTTCTAGCCTCACTTTGGGCAATCTCATTTTGATGATGTGGGAAAATAAGATCCATACCACCACCATGTATGTCTATAGTTTCTCCTAGTAATTTATGAGCCATACAAGAACATTCTATATGCCAACCAGGTCTTCCCATACCCCATGGACTTTTCCAAGCTGGCTCTCCAGGTTTCTGACTTTTCCAAACAGCAAAATCCATTGGATCTTTTTTTCTCTCATCTACACTTATTCTTGCTCCAGCTTGTAAATCATCTAAATTTTGACCTGAAAGTTTACCATACTCTTTAAACTTCTTAGTGTCAAAATATACATCTCCATCTACTTCATAAGCATAACCTTTGTCGATCAAATCTTTTACGAATTTAATAATTTCATTAATGTATTCTGTTGCTCTAGGATTAGTAGTTGCTCTCTTTAATTCTAAAGCATCAGCATCTTTATAATATTCTTTGATAAATCTATCTCCTAGTTCTTTCACTGTAATATCTTCTTCATTTGCTCTTTTAATCATTTTATCATCAATATCTGTGAAGTTTTGAACAAAATTTACTTCATATCCTCTATATTCTAAATATTTTCTTATTGTATCAAAAATTATAAAAGTTCTACCATTACCAATATGAAAAAAATTATAGACTGTAGGTCCACATACGTACATTCTAACCTTTCCTTCTTCTATAGGTACAAAATCTTCCTTCTTTCTTGTCATAGTATTGAATATTTTCATAAACATACCCTCCTGTAAAAAAACATCTCTCCTATTAATTTTAATATACACTTGTCCAAGTTACAAATAAACTTATAAAATTTTTAAAACAATGACATGCAAAATGCATGTCATTGTTTTTTACCATCCTACTTATTATTTTATGCTGCATTTATCTAAAACTTCTTTTACCTTAGATACAACATCTTCTACCTTTATTACATCCGGTTCTTTACCACTTCTTAATTTAAATTCAACTTCTCCATCAGAAATTCTTTTACCTACTGTTATTCTCACTGGTATTCCGATTAAATCAGCATCTTTAAACTTAACGCCTGCTCTTTCTTTTCTATCATCTAAAAGTACTTCTATTCCTAATTCTTTTAATTTATTGTAAATTTCTTCAGCAGCTTTCATTTGTTCCTCTTTCTTATAAACTGCTGGAACTACTACAACATGATATGGAGCTACTGATAATGGCCAAACTACTCCATTTTCATCATAATGCTGTTCAATTACAGCTGCCATAGTTCTATTTACCCCTATACCATAGCATCCCATAATTAATGGTTTTGGACTTCCATCTTCATCAATAAATGTTGCACCCATTGATTCTGAATATTTAGTACCTAATTTAAAAATATGTCCTACTTCTATTCCTCTAGCTATTGTAATAGGTTTTCCACATCTTGGGCATTTTTCTCCTTCAACTACTTTTCTAAAATCTCCAACTTTCCCTTCAAAATCTCTACCATAATTCACATTAACATAGTGGTATCCAGTCTCATTTCCTCCTACTATGAAGTTATACATATTTTTAACTTCTTCATCTACTAACAATTCATCTACTTTTATTCCTATAGGACCTGCAAAACCAACTTGAGCATTTGTTGCTTGCTTAACAGTTTCAACATCTGCCATCTCAAATTCTACAGCTCCACCTATTGCATTACTAACTTTTATTTCATTTACCTCTCTATCTCCTCTTACCATAACACCAATAACTCTATCATCAGCTCTATATATCAAAGTCTTAGCAAATTTCTTAGAAGTAGTACTAAAAAATTTAACTAATTCTTCAATAGTTCTAACATTTGGTGTTTCTACTTTCTTTAATTCCATCATTTCTTCTTCTTCACTTATTTCTGGAGTAGCTGTTGCCTTTTCTACATTTGCTGCATAATCACAACTACTGCAGAATACTACTTCATCTTCACCTATAGCTGATTTCACCATAAATTCTGCAGAACCTGCTCCTCCCATTGCACCTGAATCCGCTTCAACGCAACTGTATTCCAATTCACATCTTGTAAATATTTTCTTATAAGCCTCATACATCTTATTATATGATATATCTAATCCTTTATTATCTTTGTCAAAACTATAAGCATCTTTCATTATAAATTCTCTTGATCTCATTACTCCAAATCTAGGTCTTCTTTCATCTCTATATTTTGTTTGAATTTGATAAAGATTTAATGGTAATTGTTTATATGAATTTATCTCATTTCTAGCTATATCTGTAAATACTTCTTCATGTGTAGGTCCTAAACAAAACTCTCTTTCATTTCTATCTTTTAACTTAAACATTTCCGGTCCAAAAACTTCCCATCTTCCAGACTCTTTCCATAATTCTGATGGTATAACTGCAGAAGCTAAAAATTCCTGTGCTCCAGCATTATCCATTTCTTCTCTAACTATATTTTCTATCTTTTTTATAACTCTTAATCCAAGTGGCATAAAATTATATACTCCTGATGCCATCTTTTTCATCATTCCTGCTCTAAGCATTAACTGATGACTTGGTATTTCTGCTTCTTTTGGAATTTCTCTCAATGTACTTATAAGCATATTTGACATTCTCATAATTTATTTTCCTCCTTATTTTTCCTACTTTTTCTTAAACATAGAACAAATGCATTTATTGCATAAAAAATCTTTCACCTCAGTAAGAAATTATAAATTTATATAGTTCAATTTTGCACAAACTTACTATGTACTAAATTTACTTAATCTTAAAACAATATTTTTCTTGAAAAATTTATAATTCCCTACTAAAACTAGCTTTCATTATATTTTGTGAAAGTATGTTTAATAAAATTTTCCTTAATAAATAAAAAAACTCGCCCTATTTTAGGGCGAGTTAAATCGCGGTACCACCTAAGTTTTTTCTTAATCATATAACGGTATCTTCCGGTAGTTTTTAACTACAGCTCCGAAGTAGGTTCAAAACTATTGAAGATCTTACAGCCAAGGATCTTCTCTCTGCAAGCAGTTTCTACTAATCTTCATCATAGCTAACTATTCAGTTACTAATATAATATACCCATTATACTGTATTCTGTCAATAGCTTACTTTATCTAATAGATTTTGTGCTATTACCAAATCTTCTGGAGTAGTTATTTTAATATTATCATAACTTCCTTCATAAAGATATACCTTATGTCCATATCTTTCCACAACCATTGTATCATCTGTAACATTTATATTTTGTTTTTTTATTTTTTTATGGCATTCTAATATTAAATCATATCTAAAACTTTGAGGTGTCTGAACACAAAATAACTCTTCTCTTTTTAAAGTACTATGTGAAAATCCATCATTACATTTTATTTTTATTGTATCTTTAGGTGAAACTCCACAAGCACTTGCACCATACAATTTAGCATATTTTATTGCATTTTTTATGATAAATTCGTTTATAAATGGTCTTGCACCATCATGAATTAATACTATATCACAGTTTTTAACAGCCTTAAGTCCATTCAATACAGAGTCTTGTCTTTGCAATCCACCTTCAATAATCTTAGAAACTTTACACATATTATACTTTTCCACAACTTCTCTTCTGCAATAGTCTATTTCATCTTGAGCTGCTACTACAATAACATCATCTATTAATTCACTTTTCAAAAATGCTTTTAATGTGTAATATAGTATAGGCTTATTTTTAAGCTTTATATATTGCTTATTTATGCCTTTGTTCATTCTATTTCCTTTACCTGCAGCTAAGATAATTGCACACGTCCTTTTCATATTAATCCTCTCTCGATCATATACACTTATTTAATTTTCATCCTTTTGTTTAGCAAAAATCATTCTTCCAGCAGCTGTCTGAAGTACAGAAGTAACTATTACTCGTTTAGTTTCTCCTATAAATTTTCTTCCGCCTTCTACTACAATCATAGTTCCATCATCTAAATATCCTATACCTTGGCCAGATTCTTTACCATCTTTTACTATTTGTATAACCATTTCTTCTCCTGGTAATACCATAGGTTTAACAGCGTTAGCCAATTCATTAATATTTAACACAGCTACTCCTTGGAACTTAGCAACTTTATTTAAGTTAAAGTCATTAGTTACTACTTTCCCCCCTAAAACCTGTGCAAGTTTTAATAATTTACTATCTACTTCATCTATCTCAGGGAAATCCTTCTCAGATATTTGTACTTCTATATCTAATTCTTTTTGAATTTTATTTAATATGTCAAGTCCCCTTCTTCCTCTATTTCTTTTCAAAGAATCTGAGGAATCTGCAATATGTCTTAATTCTGCTAAAACAAAATTAGGAATTACTAAAGCGCCTTCTACAAAACCTGTTTGACAAATATCTAATATCCTTCCATCTATAATTACAGAAGTATCTAAAACCTTAGGAGTGCCTTTAAATACATTTTTTTGTTTTTTATCTTTAGCAGTATTGGGTTTTCTCAAATTCGAAAAAAATCCAATGATATCTTCTCTTTTTCTTGTTGCAATGTTAATACCAAGAGCTGCCATAATTATTGCCAAAAGTATAGCCGCAATAGTTCCTAATACACCAAAATTTGAAAAGTAAGGTGTTATAAGTGCTGAAATTATAAGTCCTACAATTGCTCCTCCAGTACCAAATAAAATTTCATTAGCAGAAAGCTTTTGAAACCTATTTTCTATGTACTCCATAGCTTTCATTATGATAGAGTTTATCAATGGAGAAATTAAAAACATTATAAGTCCAAATAATACTACACAAAAGATTAAAAAACTAGCTGCAAGAATAGCATTTGATTTAAAATAATCAATTTTACTAAAATAATTAGTTTCTAATAATGTTTTTCCAATAATATATCCTATTATTGTTCCCGTTATAGTAAATAACCCTCTTAAAATTTTCTTTAACATTACTTTCACCTCCCTAAAATGAATTATATTATAAGTATTAGCATATTCAATATTTTTCAATCCTATAATAATTAATATATATTAATAATATTTTTATTTCAATAATAATTAAATGAACAAATTGAAAATTAATTTTAAATAAACAATGTCTTATGTGTATTTTAATAAATCTCTTTGAAAGTCCAAGTATGTTTACTTACAATATTTTGATAAATAAATTCCCCCTATAATTTATTTTTAATTTAGTTTATCATATATTTAAACTTAAAATTTAATCTTTAGTGTTATTGACAAAATTGTCTGAAAAAAATTATAATTACATTAAGAAGTCTATTCCAAATTTTTGTAAGGAGTTGAACTCAATGAAAGACATTATTTTTGATGATTTCCAAAATTCTGTATCAGAGTCTTTATTAAGGCATAAAAGTATTTTAGATATAATGACTAAACTTCAAGAATCTGAAGCCAGAATAAATAGAGCTATTGCTAAATCTGTAACTAATTGTGGTTGTATACAAATAGAAGCGGGGAGACAGAAATTACCAAATGATAGTATAGATAATAAAAATTTACAAAACTATTTAGAAACACACATAAAGGGTGAAATGTGTGAAAACTGTAGAGAAGTTTTAGAAAAAGAAATCGGCAATAATTTTTTCTATCTATTTTCTCTTTGTAATACATTGGATTTAAATTTGTATGACATTCTTTTGAAAGAATATAACAGAATTAATACACTAGGAAAATTTTCACTAAAATAATATATAATATAGCACAAAATAATTATTTTGTGCTATATTAGACTATAATTGTTTATCAAGCATAAACTGTTCTCTTAATCTTCTTAATCCATTTCTTATAGCCTTTGCCCTTGCTTCTCCTATGCCTTCTACACTATCTAATTGCTCATAGTTAGCTTCCATAATAGCCTTTAGTTCTTTGAAATTAATAACTAAGTTTTCAATTACATTGACAGGGATTCTAGGTATTTTATTAAGCATTCTGTATCCTCTAGGAGATATTAATGTATCTACTAATGGAACTCCTGTGTAGCCTAATAATTTTGAGATAGCATCTAAATCAAGTAACTCTTCTGAAGACATATTTTGGAGATGCTTATAGATTTCATTATAATCCATATCACTTTCACAATAGTCTCTTATTAATAATATTCCATCTTCTTCAACATCTTTTATAAGTTCATTTAACTGCATAGATATTAATCTACCTTCATTTCCTAATTCATATATATACATCTCAATTTCACCAACTATTCTCATAACCATCTCAGTCCTTTGAATAGCTGTTACAACGTCAAATAGAGTAACCAAATCCTGGAATTCTAATAAATTTAAATTGCTTAAAACCCTATCAAGTACTGAAACATATTTTTCTAATGTTTGAAGTGCCTGATTGGCTCTTGCAAGAATTATACTGCTATCTCTTAAAACATATTTTATTTTTCCTTTGTATAAAGTTATAACATTTCTTCTTTGTGAAATGGCTACAACTATAGCACCTGTCTGTCTAGCTACTCTATGTGCTGTTCTATGCCTAGTACCTGTTTCAAATGTAGGAATTGAAGAATCTGGAATAAGTTGAGCATTTGCATACAATATACTCTTTAAATCACTACTTATTACAATAGCTCCATCCATTTTTGCAAGCTCATACACATATGAAGGACTATATTCAGAATTAATATTAAATCCCCCATCTACAAGTTGCAATATTTCCTCACTATCACTCAATACTATAAGTCCACCTGTTTTAGCTCTTAAAATATTTTCTAATCCCTCACGAAGCTGCGTACCTGGTGCCATTATTCTTAAAATATTCATTAACTCTTTATCCTTATTAAATCTCACTTTTACTCACCCTACCCTAAAAAACTTTACTAATAGCTTCTCTTAACGACGTTACTCCCAGTAAATTTATTTTATCATTACTTATTTTTTCCACATTTCTGTATGGTACAATAATGTTTTGAAATCCCATCTTACTTGCTTCATTTACTAATTTTTCGCAATAAGCTACTGGTCTAACTTCTGATGTTAAACCCACTTCTCCTACTATAGCCATTCTATTTAGTTTAAATTGCTTTCCTCTAGCACTTGATACCAATGCTAATGCTAATCCTAAATCTCCAAATGTTCCGTCAATACTTAACCCTCCAACTACATTTACATATACATCACAATTATAAAAAGGTATTCTTAATTTTTTTTCTAAAACAGCTAAAATTAAATTTAATCTTGATGTATCAACACCTACAGCCGTTCTTCTAGGCATAACTGCTTTAGTTTCACTTACAAGTGCTTGTATTTCAACCAACAAAGGTCTTGTACCTTCCATTATGCCTATAACTGATGAACCTTCTTGATTGAAATTAGTCTCTTCTAAAAATACTTCGGATGGATTTAGTATTTCCTTAAGCCCTATTTCACTCATTTCGAAAACTCCTATTTCACTTGTTGTACCAAAACGATTTTTCATAGTTCTGAGTACTCTAAATTCTTGAGTTCTTTCTCCCTCAAAATATAAAACAGTATCTACCATATGTTCTAAAACTCTAGGTCCTGCCAACTCTCCTTGTTTTGTTACATGTGCCACTATAAAAAAGCAAATATTTGTATTTTTAGCCAGTCTCATAAGTTCATTTGAACATTCTCTTACCTGTGATACACTTCCAGGCGCTGAAGAAAATTGTGAATTGTATAGGGTTTGAATCGAATCAATTATTACAAACACAGGTCTAATAGAATCTACATGTTTCTTAATAATATCTATATTAGTTTCAGATACAATAAAAAGATTAGGAAACATTACTTTAAGTCTATTTCCTCTCATTTTTATTTGTTCTTCAGATTCCTCACCAGACACATATAATACTTTACCATATTGTTTTGCAATACTGCTAGCACTTTGTAAAAGAAGAGTAGACTTACCTATTCCAGGATCTCCTGAAATCAATGTTAAAGATCCCTTTACAAGTCCTCCCCCTAATACTCTATTTAATTCTTTTATTCCCGTATCATATCTTTCATATTCACTAGATTTTATATCAACTATACTTTTAGGTATACTCAAATTATTATCTTGTACTACTTTATTGTTACGAGATGTATCTCGAACTTCTTCTACCATAGTATTCCATGCTCCACACTCTGGACATTTTCCCATCCATCTTGCACTTTCATAACCACATTTCTCACATACAAAAAAATTCTTAATTTTACCCATTCATATATCTCCTATTTTGCACATATTTCAAATAAAAAAACCACATTAAAAAACGTGGTCAATAAAACTACCCAAATATATATTATATACTTATTACTTTACAATTTCTACAATTTTTAATACAAATTTAATATATTAATAAAATTTTAATATATATTTTGAAATTTTGATTATTAATATACATATTCAACTTAATAATACAATTTATTCTTCTAAATCTATATAAAAATTTTCACCATATCTCATCATTTTTGCTCTTACATCTCCTAAATATTCAACAAGAATATTATCTTCTTTCTGTACAGGTTCAGTATGTACAAAAAATTCGATTTGTGTAATATTATATATTTTTTCCCCTTTTCTAGACAACACAGGTACTTTCAAAATAAATTGATGTCTACTAGTAATAAATTTAATAAAATGCTTATGTAAAATCATATTATCCGATACAATTATATTTATAGGATCGGTCCCTTCTAGTACCATATTTCCTTTCAATATGATTTTAAATCCGTCTTTATTGTTAAATTTTTCAAATTCTTTTTGTTTATATTCTCCATCTTTTTTGATTAAATATTTTGTACAAGAATAATCATCGATTTTCACTACTATTTCCTTACTACGTACTTTATTGATAAAAAAATCATAAAGATACAATGAAGATTTTGTATACTCACCTTTCCAATTTGGACATAAATCATCTAACAAAATACATAAAGCTGCACCTGATGAATAGCAGCTTATTCTTAAATTACTCAATATAGTATTATCTACTTCCAGTTTTTGAATAAATTTTGATAATATATATTCATCTGATAAACAACTAACATCTGAAAATGCTTTATATTCTACATATGTAGCTGTACCTTCTATACTCTCAACTGCTAATTCATAATTAATATATTCTCCTATATATTTTTTCCTCTTTTCTCTGCAAAACTTAAACATACCAATTAATTGTTTTTGTATTTGTCCATCTTTTTCAAATACTGATCTTAATAAATATTCTCTCTCTCTATTTCTTAATTCAATATTATCTCTTAAAATAGGATATTGTATATATATCATTTCTTGAACAAACCTTTTATCCTTATTTATTATCTGAACACCATGAAATAATTCATGAATAACTAAAGAATATATTTTTTCAAATGAAGTTAATGGAGTAATTATTGTTATATTTAATATACCAGTAATATAATTATTTAATGAAATAGCTGTATTCCCTGTAAATCTACTATCCCAAGGTCCTATAAATACATTATTCTCATTTGTAAAACTCTTAGGTGGATTCTTATGATTAATTAAAAAAACTTTTTTATTATTGTATAATGCTATAGGTAACTTATTAAAATTAGGCCAATATATATTCAAATTTTCATTTATTTTTTCATCAAGTTTGTATAATAAATCAATCACATCTTTATCCTCATATAGTCGCATTAAATTGCCCCCCTTAAATTTATCATTAAAAAATAACATATATTTGTTCAATATACAAAATATTTTCTATTTTGTGATTATTGTTATAATTATACCATATTTTTCTTAATGATACAGAACAAAGGCACATATTGCATAAAAAAAGACTTCATCAAAGTGAAGTCTCAATTAAGTATTTTCTATATTTATCTTATATTTTTAGATACTTATATTGATTGAAATTATTTTAATTAATAATAAAAATGAATTATTATATAATTATTGTATTAATTCATCAGTATCTATATCTATAGCTTCTTGTTTTTTACACTTATTTTGCTTTTTATCACTTATAAGTGATATTACTGCTGCTAAACATAAAGTTATAATTATTCCTTTTTTCTTCATTTCATAATCCCCACCTTTCATCTATTATTATAAGTAACCATATCTAAAATATAAAATATTTTTTTAATATCTATACCCTTACTTTTTATATTTATTTTTTTATCTGTTTCAATATATAAATCTTCAATACTATTATAACAGTTTTAAACTTTTATAATGTTTTTCATTTATTAAAATACTCAACTTCCACAGTAAAAAAATACTGCTTAGCGAAGGGAAATAATATATTGCGTAAGAAACATTTGAACAAAGTTTACAAGTTCTTAGCTTTACGAATTTGAAAAAAGTTATTTTTTAATTACTGATTCCTATGGAATATTAATTAAAAAATCTTTTTTCAATATGAGTAAAGCTTAGAAATTGTTACTGAAGTGAAAGGTTTCTAAGCAATATATCATTTCCCGTAGCGGCTGTTTTTCACATACGAATAAAACCTCTAGTTTTTCTACCAGAGGTTTTATATATTATATATTATTTAAACTTCTGCACAAATGAAGTAACGCTTAATGTAGACAATTTATTCTTTATTAAATAATAAATCATTACCTTTACCAATAACATTTACAGTATCACCCTTAGAAATATTTCCTTTTAATATCTCTTCAGATAGCTTATCTTCTATTGCCTTGGTAATTGCTCTTCTTAATGGTCTTGCACCATACGTTGGATCAAATCCACGTTTAGCTAATATTTCTTCTGAAACATCATCGAATTTTATATTAATGTTTTGATTTTTCAATCTTTCACTTACATCCTCTAACATTAAATCAACTATTTCTTTTAAATGAACTTCTTCTAATTGGTGAAAAACTATTATATCATCAATTCTGTTTAAAAATTCAGGTCTAAATGTACGCTTGATTTCCTCCATTATATTTTCTTTCATTTTTTCATACTCTGTCTCACTTTTATTATTTGAAACTGCAAAACCTAAAGATTTCTGTTTCTTTATAGTCTCTGCACCAGCATTTGAAGTCATTATAATTATTGTATTTCTGAAATCCACTGTTTTACCTTTTCCATCTGTCAATCTTCCATCCTCTAATATTTGAAGTAAAATATTAAAAACATCTGGATGAGCTTTTTCTATTTCATCAAACAATATTACTGAATAAGGATTTCTTCTTACCTTATCAGTTAATTGTCCACCTTCTTCATATCCAACATACCCTGGAGGTGAACCTATAAGTCTTGATACTGTATGTTTCTCCATATATTCAGACATGTCAACTCTTATCATATTCTTTTCATCACCAAACATAGCTTCAGCTAAAGCCTTAGATAACTCTGTTTTTCCTACTCCTGTAGGTCCTAAGAATATAAATGAACCAATTGGACGTTTTGGGTCTTTAAGACCAACTCTTGCTCTTCTTACTGCTCTAGCAATAGATTTTACTGCTTCCTTTTGGCCAATAACTCTATTATGAAGTATGTCTTCTAACTTAAGAAGTTTTTCTGATTCTGTTTCCGTAAGTCTCTCAATAGGAATATTAGTCCATTTTGCTACTACATTTGCTATCTGTTTTTCAGAAACTATTTGCTCACTTACTTCACTTTGAGTTTTCCAATTTGTTTTTGAATTTTCTAGTTTATCCTTTAAAGATTTTTCTTCATCTCTTAACTTAGCCGCTTTTTCAAAGTCTTGAACTTTTATTGCATCAGATTTTTCTTTTGATACTTTTTCAAGTTTATCCTCTAAACTCTTAAGATCTGGTGGAGCAGTTAAATTTTGAATCCTTACCATTGCACCAGCTTCATCAATTAAATCAATAGCTTTATCTGGTAAGTATCTATCTGTTATATATCTATCTGACAAATTTACTGCAGCTTCAATAGCATCATCTGTAATTTTCACCCCATGATGTGCTTCATATTTATCTCTTAATCCTCTCAAAATTTCAACAGCTTCCTCTTTTGTAGGTTCTCCAACAATAACAGGTTGAAATCTTCTCTCAAGTGCAGAATCTTTTTCAATATATTTTCTATATTCATCTATTGTAGTAGCTCCAATGCATTGAATTTCTCCTCTTGCAAGTGCTGGTTTTAAAATATTAGAAGCATCAATAGCACCTTCTGCTCCTCCTGCTCCTATTATTGTATGAATTTCATCTATAAATAAAATAACATCTTTCGTATTTCTTATTTCTTCCATAACCTTTTTTAACCTATCTTCAAATTCGCCTCTATATTTTGATCCAGCAATTAATGAAGATAAATCTAACGTAACTACCCTCTTGTCTTTTAAAATCTCTGGTATATTACCTGATACTATTTTTTCAGCTAATCCTTCAGCAATAGCTGTTTTACCTACTCCTGGATCTCCTATTAAACAAGGATTATTTTTCATTCTCCTGCATAATATTTCCAGTACTCTTTCTGTTTCCTTTTCTCTGCCTATAACTGGATCCAGTTTATCTTCTTTAGACATTTCTGTTAAATCTCTACCATATTTATTTAGCATAGGTGTAGATTTATTATTTGATTTTGAATTAGATTGTTCCCTTTGATTTTGTTCTCCCGAAATATTTGACATAATATCTTTAATTAATTTATTAAAATTCACATTAGAATTTGCAAGTATAGTATAAGCTACTCCTTCTCCTTCTCTAATTAAAGCAAGAAGGATATGTTCTGGACTTATATAATTGTGATTTAGATTTCTTGCCTCTATCAAACTTATTTCTAGTAATCGCTTTGTTCTTGGTGTTAATGGAATTTCATTATTAATGAAATCTATGTCTCCTTTTCCCTCATATTTATTAACAAACTCTCTAACTTTATCTACAGTAACTTGTTGATTTTCTAAACATTTTTTTGAAATACCTTCTTCTTTTAAAATTCCCAAAAGTATATGTTCCGTCCCTACATATCCATGTCTAAAATTTTTTGCTTCTTCTTGAGCACCTAAAAATACTTTTTGAGAACGTTCCGTAAATCTTCCAAATATCACCCATATCACCTCAACTCATTCATTATATTCTTAATTTTTCTTTTACAAGTTTAGCTCTATTTAAGTCTCTTTCTCTTTGTGAAAGATTTATTTTAGAATTTTTTTGTAATATAGCTGGTTGTATTGACACTAATAAATCATTTAATATCTTCTTATTTACATCTGTTATTATACCCATTTCTACTCCCATTCTTACATATGATAAAAGTTTTAAACATTCCTTGGAATCCAAAAGTACAGCAGAACGTAAAATTCCTAATGCTCTATATATCTTATCTTCTATTTCATATCTATATTTTTTTATTATTCTATCTCTTGCCATATTTTCTTGATTAATTATTTGTTTAATTATTGCTATTAGATTAGCTACTATCTCCTTTTCACTTATTCCTAATGTAATTTGATTTGAAATTTGAAATAAATTTCCTTCCGATTTAGATCCTTCTCCATATATACCTCTTATAGTCATTCCTAAATGTGAAATAGCACTTAATACCTGATCAATTTCATTTTCCATTACTAGTGCTGGTAGATGAATCATTATAGAAGCCCTTAATCCTGTACCTAAATTAGTAGGGCACGCTGTAAGGTATCCCAATTTCTCATGAAAGGCATAATTTAATTTTTGTTCTAACATATCATCTAACCCATTTGCCTCTTTAAATGCTTCTTCTAAATTTAATCCTGCTGTTATACATTGAATTCTTAAATGATCTTCTTCATTTATCATAATACTTACTGTTTCATCTTTATTTAAAATAAATGCTGATGCTGATTTAGAAGCATTACTAATAAGCTTAGGGCTTACTAAATGTTTTTCTAAAAAGGTATTATTTGATATGTTATCTTCATTCAATAAGTATACAGTTTTATACTTTTCTTTATTGTTTAAATTTACATAAAAAGCATCTTCAACTTGTTTTACTATTTCCTTAGCTTTTTCAGTTTCTAATTTATCTGGAAATGGTATTTTTTCTAAGTTTCTAGCTAATCTTATTCTACTGCTTAAAACAATATCATTCTGCTCGCTATCAGCCTTTATCCAATTTTCCATGATATCAACTCCTAATTTTCTTTTTCTATCTCTCTAATTTTATCTCTTATTTCAGCAGCCTTCTCATATTCTTCTATAGCTATAGCTTTTTGAAGTTTCTCTTTTAACTTTAAAAGTGTTTTTCTTTTCATAATATTTTTTCCAGACGTTATAGGTATTTTTCCTACATGTTCAGAACTACTCTGTACTCTTTTTATAACAGAATTCATTGTAGTACTAAAATTCTTATAACACTCACTACACCCTAATAATCCTTTTTGTTTAAATTCTGTATAAGTAGTACCGCAATTTTTACAAACTGGTTCTTCATAATGACCAATACTATTAGCTGTAGAATTATGCATATAGTCCATAATGCCACTCAATATACTTTGAAATGTAAATGGTTCATTTATGTTAAAATCACCATTTAAATCTATATCCATATTTAACCCTTGTATTTTTTTTGCACATTCCTCACATAAATGCATTTCTTCTTTCTCATCATTTATAATTCTTGTTATGTGCACAGTCGCTTGTTTTTCTTTGCATATTTCACAAACCATAATATCACCCCTTTAAAATCTTATAATAAAGTTATAATAATCGTCGCTCTCAAAATATTAGCCCTAACTGCATTTTTGTTTTCTACATGATTTGATAATACCCTTTCATTTATAGCAGCTTTCATAATATTTGATTCTCTTTCTGTTATTATTTGAACTTCAAACAATCCATCTATTAACTTAACCGCATTATCGTATGTTATAGTATTCCCAATTTTTTCATTTATAATACCAAATAGTGGTTCATTACCTTCAATTTGTACTTTTCTTATTCTAATACATCCACCTCCACCTCTTTTACTTTCTATGTAATAGCCCTTATTTGGAGTAAATCTAGTAGTCAAAACATAGTTTATTTGAGAAGGTGCACAACTAAAATAATTAGCTAGTTCATTTCTCACAATCTCTAATTCATCTTCTTCATTCTCTCTTAACATGTCTTTTATAAATTGCTCTATTATATCAGATAATCTTGGCATAAATATCTCTCCTGACTTTGCCTTTCTTTGACCTTAATTCAATGATATTATTTTTACATATTTTATGCAATATGCATCATAAATATTTTTGTATGATTAAATACTAATATTAAGAATTTTCTTTGAATTGCTCTGAATTACTTTGTTTTTCTTTAATTATATGTTTTATAACTAAATACTAATAATTATTTACTAATCTTTTCAAAAATAAAAATATATTTATATAAAAGCTTTGTTTTTTTACTTGTAAAAAATTTAAAAGCTCCAAAACTCATTTTGTTTTTGGAACTTTATAATACATATTTTTAACAGGTGCATATGTAGATAATATATCTATTAACTTTTTCAATTCTTTTAAATTCATATTTCTTTTTATTATATTTATGTAATCTTTGTGGTTTTTTAAAATAATAACTATTTTATCGTCAGTATCTATTATCTCATAAACACTTTTCATATTAACTACAGTATCTTCTCTAAAAAAGCCATTATAAATAGCTATTTTTTCTCCTATAAATTTTATATATACACTTTGTTTTAAATTTAGCTTGTCAACACTAAAAAATAAGAAAGTAAGCATTGTTATTACTATTAAACAATTCAAAATATTAAATACCTCTAGTAAGTTGCCTAATAGTAACCTGTTAAAATTCAACTTCAAAAAAAATACTAAAGAAATTATAAAACCTATAACATAAATAACTCCTTCAATATTATTGTTAGGTTTTGTTTTAATCTCTAATCTTTCATAAGATAAATTTTTTTCATCCATTATATACACTCCTTACATGTCTACAATAAAATTATAACATATGTTTTAACACTATTATTTACAAAACAATTACAATAAAAATATAAAATTAGTAAATTATTAGTTATTATATCATATATTTAAATATTTATATTTTTTATCATATTCATAAATCAATTATGAAATTTGTATTATTATAATATATTTACCATATAAAAAAGCCTGCATCTTAAACGCAGACTTTTTTGCTATTTAATCCATATTTTAGTTAAAAATAAAAGTACTAAAAATAGCGAACATACAAATATAATAACGTAAGGTAATAATACTTGAAAACCAGCTATAGTAAGTGCTAATAAATCTTCAAATTTTAGCTTTTTATGATGTTTTTCTTTTTTATCTACAGATACTTTAAATGGATTTTCCATACAATTCCTCCTTTGATTCAATCTACTAAACAAGATGACACGCAACAAAATGGTCTTTATCTATTTCTCTATATTTAGGAATCTGTTCTTTACATTTCTTAGTTACATAAGGACATCTTGTATGAAATTTACATCCTGAAGGTGGATTTGATGGACTTGGTAAATCTCCTTTTAATATTATCCTATCTCTTCTTATTGTAGGATCAGGTATTGGAACAGCTGAAAGTAATGCTTTAGTATAAGGATGTACTGGGTTCTTATATAGTTCATCTTTAGGTGCCATTTCAACCATTGAACCTAAATACATAACTCCAACCTTATGTGATATATGTTTAACTACACTTAAATCATGTGATATAAATAAATATGAGAATCCCATTTTATCCTGAAGTTCTTGTAATAAATTTATTATTTGTGATTGAATAGAAACATCTAATGCTGAAACTGGTTCATCCGCTACTATAAAATCTGGATTTAAAATAAGTGCTCTTGCAATTCCAATTCTTTGTCTTTGCCCACCTGAAAATTCATGTGGATACCTTTTTATATGATATGGTGCGAGTCCACATGTTTTTATTGTTTCAATAACTCTATCGTGTATTTCCGCTTTAGAACATATTTTATGATCTTTTAATGATTCTCCTACAATTTCATTAACAGTTAATCTAGGATTTAATGAACTATAAGGATCTTGAAATATAAGCTGCATTTTTAATCTTAATTTTCTAAGTTCCTGCTTATTTAATTTATATATATCTTTATCTTTAAAATATACCTTTCCCGATGTTTTGTTCCATAATCTTAATATAGTTCTCCCTGTTGTAGATTTTCCACATCCAGATTCTCCAACTAAACCCAAAGTTTCACCTTTTTTAATATTAAAACTTATATTATCAACAGCTTTAACATATCCAACAGTTTTTTGAAAAAAACCTCCTCTTACAGGAAAATATTTTTTTAAATTCTCCACTTTAACTAAAATCTCTTTATCTTTTTCCAACTAGTCCACCTCCTTATCATAAAGCCAACATGCAACTTCATGTCTACCTTTAATCTTTTTTAAAGGTGGAATTCCTTTTTTACATTTTTCACATCTTTTTTCACATCTATCATAGAAATAGCAATAATTAGGCATATTTATTGGATTGGGTACTTGACCTGGTATAGAATATAATTTTTGTTGCTCCCTATTAATACTTGGTTTAGAATTTAATAACCCTTCTGTATATGGATGTATAGGATTCTTAAATAACTCTACTACAGGAGCTTTTTCCACTATCTTTCCTGCGTACATAACTACAACATAATCTGCCATTTCTGCTATAACTCCTAAATCGTGAGTTATAAGCATTATAGATGCTCCTATTTTTTTCTTTAAATTTCTCATCAAATCTAATATTTGTGCTTGAATTGTTACATCTAAAGCTGTTGTAGGTTCATCTGCAATTAAAAGCTTTGGACTACATGAAAGTGCCATAGCTATCATAGCCCTTTGCCTCATACCTCCACTAAGCTCATGAGGATAACAATCAATTATCTTTTCTGCTCTTGGTATTCCTACTAATTTAAGCATATCTATTGATTTTTTTGTCGCTTTTTCTTTTTCTAACTTTTCGTGAAGAATAATTGATTCACTTATCTGTTCTCCTATAGTAAATACAGGATTTAATGAAGTCATAGGTTCTTGAAATATAACAGAAATTTCATTTCCTCTTATATTTCTCACTGCTTCTTCACTTAATTCTAAAACATTTTTTCCATCAAAATATAACTCTCCACTTACAATTTTACCAGGAGGATTTGGTATAAGTCTCATAAGGGACATAGCCGTAACACTTTTTCCACATCCTGACTCTCCAACTAATCCTAAAGTTTCACCTTTCTTTATTTTAAAACTAACATCATTTACAGCCTTTACTATACCATCTTCTGTAGAAAAATACGTTTTTAGATTTCTTATGTCTACTAAATCATTTTTATCCATTTCAGCACCCCCTCCTATACCTTTAATTTAGGATCTATAGCATCTCTTAATCCATCACCAAATAAATTTATAGCCATAACTGTTAAGAAGATACAGACTCCTGGTGGTGCCCACATCCAGGCTCTATGTTGAATTGTAAATGAATCATTTACGGCTTGAATCATTTGTCCCCAAGACGATGTCGGTGGAGTAACCCCTAAGCCTAAATAACTTAAAGTAGATTCCATTAAGATTGCCCCTCCTATTCCAAGAGTAGCCGATACTATTATTGATGCTAATGTATTAGGTAATAAGTGTATAAGTATTTTCCTTTTATCACTCAACCCCAAACATTCTGCTGCTTGCATAAACTCCTGCTCTCTCAATGAAAGAATTTGCCCTCGAACTATACGACATAAACCTGGCCAACTTACAAACCCAATTATAAACATTATTACAAACAATCTATTTTGAGGATTAATCCTCAAATCTGACATTACGGCAGCAAGCATTATTAAAAGTGGTAATCCTGGTATACACATAAGTATATCTGCTATTCTCATTATAATTGTATCTACTATTCCTCCATAATATCCTGCTATTGCACCAAGTACACTTCCTATTACAATTTCAATAATTACTGCTATAATTCCCACTAATAAAGATACTCGTCCTCCATACATAAGACGTGTTAATACATCTCTTCCTACCTCATCTGTTCCCAGCCAATGTTTTGCACTAGGTGCTGCATATAAATTAGTCAAATCATTACCATCAACTTTATAATGAGATATTAACGGTCCTACAAAAGAGAATAATATCATGAAAACTAGTATATACAACCCTACTATGGCTAATTTGTTTTTCTTAAGTCTTTTCATCACAGTTTTAAATGGACTCATGACTTCTGCTTCTTTAATATCTTCATTATTAATTTTTTTTACAGACATGTTCTTCAAAATATCACCTCCCTATTGATATCTTATTCTTGGATCAATTGCTGCATAAATTATATCTGCTAATAAATTTCCTAAAAGAACTAATAAAGCAAGAAGCATATTTATTCCCATAAGCAATGGATAATCTCTTCCATTTACAGCTTTTAAAATAACTGGACCAATTCCTGGCCATCCAAATATAGTTTCAGTAATTATAGCACCACTAAATAAAGCTGGAAGCCAAAAACCAAATAGAGTTATAACAGGTATCATTGCATTTTTTAATGCATGTCTGTATATAACTACCTTTTCTTTAAGTCCTTTTGCTCTAGCTGTTCTTATATAATCTTGTCTTATTACCTCAAGCATACTAGATCTTGTATATCTCATAAAACTTGCAAGACTTGCTAATGTTAATACAATTAACGGAAGGATCATATGTTTTAATACATCTAAAAAATTACTAATACCTGATAATTTTGCTCCAGCTGTGTGCATACCTGCTACAGGAAGCCAATGTAAATCAACTGCAAACCATTTCATAAGAAGCATTCCAAAGAAAAAAGAAGGTATTGATATACCAATCAGTGCAAATACAGTGAAAAAATAATCAAATCCTGAATATTGTTTTGTTGCAGAAACAACTCCAATAGGTATAGATATTATTATGGCAAGTATAAAAGAAATTATAGAAAGTCTAAAAGAATTCCATATATATGTTTTCATTACCTTTCCTACAGGTTGTTTATAATAAAAAGACTGTCCAAAATCACCCTTTAAAGCTTTTCCTGCCCAAATTCCATATTGTACAACAGGATTTTTATCAAAATTGTATTTACTTCTTAATTCTGCTTTTGTTTCTGCACTCATATGAGGATCCATTTGCAGTGAAAGTGGATCTCCTGGAGCCATTTGTATTATTAAAAATATAAGAATAGATACTCCAATAAGTATAGGTATCATCTGTAAAAGACGCCTTAATACATAATTTTTCATTTTTTGCCCCCTTTTATATATGCCCAGCAATTTCTTGCTGAGCATAATTTAACTTTACATTACTTAATCTCTACTTTTTCAATATTAAAAGTAAAATCCATATAAGGAGAAATATCAAAACCTTTAACTCTAGAGCTAACTACCCAAATATCCTTATCTTGAGCTATAAATATATATGGTAACTCTTCATTAGCTATTTTTAACCATTTTTGATATATTTCTTTTCTCTTCTCAGTATCTATAGTTTTTATTCCATCTTGTAAAAGCTTTTCTCCTTCTTCATTTCTCCATCCTACTGTATTATATCCACCTTTTACATCTTGAGATATACCAAATATACCTAAATTATCTGGATCTATACTAAGAGCCCAGCCCATATTATACATTTGAAATTCTTGTTTATCAAAAACTTTATTCTGCATTGTAGCGCCTTCCATAAGTTCTGCTCTAACATCTATCCCTATTTTTTTCCAGCATTCTTTTACTATTGGTATTAAAGTAGCTACATATTTACTTCCTGTATAAGTGTACCAATCAATTGTAAATTTTTTACCATCTTTATATCTCCATCCATCATCCTTTTTAACCCATCCAGCTTCATCTAATAATTGATTAGCTTTTTCTGGATTATATTCGTATTTCTTTAAGTCATCAGTATAAGCCCAAGAAACTGGAGACATTGGTCCATTACATACATCAGCATATTCTCCAAAATAAGCCTTTACAAATCCTTCTCTATTTAAACCATAAGTCAACGCTTGACGAACTTTTTTATCTTTAAATTTGTCTAATCTCAAATTTGGTCCTATATAAGTGTATCCATTAGCAGGGTATATTTGCATATCTAAAAATCCTGCATCTTTAATTTGCTGTACATTTTCTGCTCTAGCTGCTATTCCACATACATCAACTTCACCAGCTAATATTTGTTGAATTTCATTTTCTGCTGTTGTAGCTTTTATAATTAAGTTTTTAACTTTCGGTTCACCTTTCCAAAAATTTGGATTACTTTCAAGAACCACTTCTTGTCCTGGCTTGTATTCCTTAAAAATATAAGCACCAGAACCCATAGGTTTTACAAATTTAGGTTCTATTTCTTTTATATTTCCTTTTTTAAAACCATAATATTTCTTTGACATAATTCCATATCCAAAATCATATATTGCAGGTGCTTTTACTTGTGTTAATGTAAAAGAAATTGTATGGGGATCTATAACTTTTATACCTTTAACTTTTTCTGCATTTCCTTTATGATATTCTTTATATCCTTCTAATTTTTCAACTGCATCAAATCTTGGTCCAGTATAATTAGGATCACATATTGCTGTATAAGTAAACTCAACATCTTCTGTTGTCAAATCATCTCCATTTGAGAATTTTACTCCATCTTTTAAATGGAAAGTATAAGTTTTTCCATCTTCAGAAATCTCCCATTTTTCAGCTAAGCTTGGAGTTGGATTTCCTTTTTCATCATTACTAACCATTCCATCAAATATAAGTGAAACTACATAACTATCATCTACAAGTGATGAATAAATAGGATTGAATTTTCCTTCTGGTGTGTGAACTCCTATTACTAATGTATCCTTTCTTTCTCCTGCTGCAGGTGGTAACTTTTCTGGATTTGAAGCTTTAATTACGTTAGTATATTCAGATTTTGGTTTAGTCTCTTCATTATTTGCTTGTTCATCTTCTTTTCCTTTTTCCTCATTCTGCTCAACACTAGGTTTCTTTTCATCGCTATTATCTTTTGGTTTATCCTTACATCCTGAAAAAACTAGCATAAATGCTGTCAGCAAGCCAAGAACTGCAAAAAGCTTTCTTTTTTTCCTCTTCATTTCACAACCCCTTTTCTTTTTTTTTACATTAATATATATATAAGTTCTAAATATAAATTTAGAACTTATATAAAAAAAAACTGCTAAACTTAGCAGTTTTCAATTTCATAAAAATTGTCTTCTTTAAATTGTGTATTATATAAATTAAAATATATTCCTTTTTTCATCATAAGTTCTTTATGCGTTCCTATTTCTTCTATTCCTTTATCTGTTAATACAACTATCTCATCTGCATTTTTTATAGTTGAAAGCCTGTGTGCAACAACTATAGTAGTTCTTCCTTTTGAAAGTTGTTCTAAAGATTTTTGTATCATAAGCTCTGTTTCATTATCAAGAGCTGAAGTAGCTTCATCAAGTATCAATATTGGAGGATTTTTTAAAAATACTCTTGATATAGAAATTCTTTGCTTTTGTCCTCCTGATAATTTTATTCCTCTCTCTCCAACATAAGTTTCATATTTATCAGGGAGTTCCATAATAAAATCATGTATATTAGCACTTTTAGCCGCTTGTATTATATCTTCATCACAAGCATCTGATCTTCCATATAATATATTCTCTTTTATTGTTCCTGTAAATAAAAAAACATCTTGCTGAACAATCCCTATGTTACTTCTTAAAGATTTTAAAGTAACGTCTTTTATATTTTTTCCATCTATAAGTATTTCTCCATTAGTTACTTCATAAAATCTAGGTATAAGATGACATAAAGTTGTTTTTCCACCACCTGAAGGACCAACTAGCGCTAACGTTTTCCCTTTATTTACCTTCAAGTTTAAGTGGTTTAAAATGAATTTTTTTTCATTATATTTAAATGTTACATCCTTAAATTCTATATTACCCTTCACATTATTAATTTTTACAGCATTTTTACTATCTTTTATTTTAGGTTCTATATTCATTATTTCAATAAATCTCTCAAATCCAGCCATTCCAGATTGGTATTGTTCCACAAAACTAGCAAGCCTCCTTATAGGTTGTATAAACAAATTTATGTATAAAAAGTATGCTACTAAATCTCCATTATTTATTACACCTCTATATACAAACAGTCCTCCTACAAGCATTACTACTACATTTAAAATATTTATCATAAATCTTATTCCTGAAAAAAATTCAGCCATTGATTTATATGCATATTCACGTGAATATCTAAATTCTACATTTCCTTCATCAAACTTATGCATCTCATAATCTTCATTAGTAAAAGATTTTGCTACCCTTATTCCTAAAATACTATTCTCCAACTGTGAATTTACATTTGCAATCTTTTTACGAACGTCTTTAAATGCTTTAGACATTTTCACTCTTTTCTTTATTGCAAACCAAACCATTATAGGTATAAATGCAAATACTATTAAAGTAAGTCTTATATTAATAGTGCAAAGTATAATAAAAGATCCTACTATCATAACAATAGAAATAAATAAATCTTCTGGTCCATGATGTGCAAGCTCTGATATTTGTTGTAAATCATTAACTATTCTTGACATTATATGTCCTGTTTTATTATCGTCAAAATAGCTAAAAGATAATTTCTGTAGGTGTGCAAATATGTCTTTTCTCATATCATACTGCATTCTTACCCCAACGACATGTCCCCAATAATCTACTATGTAGTTAAATATCAATTTCATTATATATAAGCCAATTAAAATGGCAGATAAAATATACAACATTTCTAATTTTCTATTTGGAATTACATCATTAATAATTTGCCTTGTGAACATAGGAAAAAATAAATCAGCACCGGATACTAAAAATGCACAAAGTAAATCCAACATAAAAAGTTTCATATGAGGTTTATAATATTTTAAAAATTTTTTTACCACTTAATCTCCTCCTTTTTTCTACCTACTTATTCTTACAAATAATTTATTATATTATAAAAAAAATAGCTCAGAATAAAATTATTATCATTCTGAGCTAATTATATACAGTTTATACTTATATAAATAATGTTATTATATCATACTTATTTTAAATTATTATTATTTTTTGCCATATAATCTTCTATTTCACTAATTTCTTTAATCATGTTTTTAGTTAATACCTCACAACCATCTTCTGTTACAAGTAAATCATCTTCTATTCTTATACCTATTCCTTCTTCTGGTATATACAATCCTGGTTCATCTGTAAATACCATTCCTGGTTTTAATCTATCGTCTTTTCCTCCAACATCGTGTGTATCAAGTCCAAGATGATGACCTACACTATGAAAATAGTATTTAGATAATTCTGATGGATCCTTCATAAGTCCAAGTTCTATGCAGCCTTGTGCCAAAATTTCTCTTGTCTTAGCTTCTAACTCTGCAAAACTAACACCTGGTTTAGTCATTTCTATAACATTTTTATTAGCTCTTAACACTACATTATATACTTGTTTTTGTCTTTCTGTAAATTTACCATTTAGAGGTATTGCACGACTTATGTCTCCATTATAATATTTATATTGTGCACCCAAATCAAATTGTATAAGTTCTCTATCTTTAGTTTTACAATTATTATCTGAATAATGAAGAGTTGCAGCATTTTTTCCAGATGCAGCTATTGTTTTAAAAGCTTTATCTGTTACTCCATTACTTATTAATACAAAATCAAAGTATGCTTCTACCTGGTATTCCATCATTCCCGGTTTCATATTTCTCATTGTATTATATATTCCTTCTTCAGTTATTCTTATAGCTTCTCTTATATTGTCTATTTCCTCTTTAGATTTAACTAGTCTCATTTTACATATATTATGATAAATATTTCTTATATTTAAAAACGGATATTTTTCTTTTGCATACTTTGCAAATTCTTGAGCCTTAGTCATTGGTATATCCCATTCAGCTCTTTCTAAATCCAAATACAAGTTATTATATTCATATCTTTCAAATAAAAATCCTAGTACATCATAAAATTTATCTAAGTATTGAATATCTTCAATCCCTGATATTTCATTTGCCTCATTAATAGACATCTTTTCTCCAATCCATCTTGCAAGTTGTGGATCATTTTTTTCTATAAATAGGCTTTGATGAACTTGTCCATTTCTTTTGTACATCATAAGAATCATATTTTGTCGATTTATACCTGTAAGATAGTAAAAATTCCTATTAGGAGTAAAATTGTAAACTTCGTCTGCTGATTTATATGGTTCTCTTCCTGCAAATAATAGTACTATAGATTTATCTTCTACTAACTCCATTAACTTTGTTCTTTTATCAATAAAAATTTCTTTTCTCATATATATCACCTCTCGAAACTTCATATATTATCAAATAACTTACAAACTTAAATATAACATTAAATTTAAAATATTTCAATGTTTTCAAATAATAATATTATTTTCTAAATTATATCTTTTTTAAACAGTTTTTTAAAATTACCTACCAAATACATTTGTGTATTTTAAACCAATTACTATATATATTCCTTAATTTTTAATCATTATAAAATACAAAAAGCAGCAAAGCTGCTTTTAAATTATTGCTTTAATTTTTCTACTTCTACCTCTGAAGCTTTCTTTATTCTTTCTCTAGCTTCATCATAAAATACCCATGTGTTTGATTTTAGTCCATATTCAAATTCTACATTAACATCAAAATCTCTTGGACGAACTCTTACCCCATCAGATCCATAAGCTTGATTTATTAAATTCATATCGTCATATTTTCCCCTATCAATTTCTATAAGCCTTGATGCAGTATGTTTCATGTTCTCTCCCTCCTTCATAAATAACATTAAAATTACTGTTTTTGAGCATTGTATAAACAGTATCTGAATCTACTTTATTCCTTGACTTTATATTAATAATAATTTCATCATTTTCTTTTAAAAATTGAATGTAATCACTTATGTTAGTATAATCACTTAATTGAATGTTTCCATCTATATTAAGACTATACCGAGTCATATTACCCCTCCTTACTTTAATTAGTTTTTACATAAATTCATTAAATATACACTTTGCAATGATTAAAATCATTACATATTTTAAAACGCAAAAAAATCCTGATTAATCAATCAGGATTTTTTATAACTATTTTTAATCATAAGATGTACATGCACATTATATAATAAACTTTATTCTTGTTTATTTGAACCTTGAATTATTTTTTCAGCTTCATTTGTTGGAACCTCCTCATATCTTTCAAAGTTCATAGTAAATGTTCCTCTAGCTCCAGTAATTGATTTTAAATCTGTAGCATATTGAAGAAGCTCTGCTTGAGGAATTTCTGCAATTATTTTTTGATGTCCACTTTGAGGTTCCATCCCCAATATTCTTCCTCTTTTTTGTTTATATCTGCCATTATATCTCCCATATACTCATCTGGAACAGTAACTTCTAAATGCATTACTGGCTCTAAAAGTATTGGTTGAGCATTCTTTAAACCTTTTTTGTATGCTAGAGACGCTGCAAGTTTAAATGCCATTTCTGATGAATCAACTGGATGATATGAACCATCATGCAGAGTAGCTTTCAACTTTATAACAGGATATCCAGCTAAAACTCCATGTTTAATACATTCTCTTAGACCTTTTTCAACAGCTGGTATATATTGTCGAGGAACCACTCCTCCAACAACTTTATCTACAAATTCAAGTTCATCATTCCCATCAGTTCTAGGTTCAAATTTAATTTTTACATCTCCATATTGTCCATGACCACCAGATTGTTTTTTATGTTTTCCTTGAACATCCGAAGCCATTTTTATTGCTTCCCTATATGGAATTTTAGGTAATCTTAACTCTATATTAACTCCAAATTTACTTTTCAATTTATTACTTATAATATCTAAATGAGTAACCCCTAATCCAGATATTATCGTTTCTGCATTTTCCACATCTCTGGATATTTCAAAAGTTAAATCCTCTTCTATTAATTTATGAAGTCCAGAAGACAACTTATCTTCGTCTCCCTTAGATGTAGTAAATACAGATCTTGACAACATTGGTTTTGGAAACTCTATAGACTCAAACTTAATTTTATTAGACACATCACATAGTGTATCTCCTGTAGTTGTACATTGAAGCTTTGCTACAGCACCTAGATCTCCTGCTATAATTTCCTTTGTAGAAATTTGATCTTTTCCTTTTAAATAGTACATATTACCTATTTTTTCTTGTTTACCTTTATTAGTATTATATACTACAGTATCTTGTTTAATTTTACCACTCATTACTTTGAATAATGATAACTTTCCTACAAATGGATCTGCTATTGTTTTAAAAATAAACGCTGAAAATGGGCCATTTTCATCAATTTTAATTTGTTTTTCTTCATTTGATTTTATATCTAACACCGTTGCAAAATTTGAATCTGTTGGTGATGGAAAACATTCAACAATATCTTCAAGCAAGGTATGTGTTCCAATTCCTAAATAAGCAGAACCACACATAACTGGAGCAATTTCTCCTTCTGCAGCTCCTTTAATCAATCCATTATAAATTTCTTCATCAGTTAATGTTCCCTCATTAAAATATTTATCCAATAATACTTCATCAGTTTCTGCAACTGCTTCAATAATCATATTTTTACATTTTTCTACCTTACCTACTAATTCTTCTGGTACTTTTGCTTCTTCCATTTCATGAGTCTTAGGATTAAATATTCTAGCCCTCCTTGATATAACATTAATGATTCCTTTAAAATTTTCTTCTTTACCTATTGGATATTGAATTGGAACTACAGAAATTCCAAATTTATCTTTTAATTGGTTTAAAACCTTTTCAAAATCACTATTTTCTCTATCTAATTTATTTATAAAAAATGCTCTGGGTAAATTATGATTATTTACATACTTCCAAGCTTTTTCTGTTCCAACTTCAATTCCTGATACCCCACAAACACTTATTATAGATATATCTGCTGCTCTCAATCCTTCAATCATTTCGCCAACAAAATCAAAATATCCAGGAGTATCTATTATATTAATTTTAGTATCTTCCCATTCACATGGAGCTATTGCCGTAGAAATAGATATTTTTCTTCTTTTTTCTTCCATATCATAATCACATATAGTGTTTCCTTCTTCTACTTTTCCTAATCTATCTGTAACTTTAGTATAATATAATAACGCTTCTGCAATTGATGTTTTTCCAGAACCACTGTGGCCTATTATACCAATATTTCTTAAATTTTTAGTTTTATAATGTTTCATTTGCATTTCCCCCTTAATATAGATTTAACATTAAATATATTATTCTATTTAACGGAGAAATATCCTTTAAAATAAATTAAATTTTCAAAATAATTAGAATTGTCTATAAATACTTTATAAGTTCTTATAAAATCAAAAAAACATATAATAAATTATTATATGTTCAAAAAATAAAAATGGCTCCGCAGAGAGGACTCGAACCTCCAACCTATCGGTTAACAGCCGAGTGCTCCACCATTGAGCTACTGCGGAACATTTATGTTCTCATATATTATTAAGTTTTATGAATAATATACTTTAATTTAATGGCTCCGCGGAGAGGACTCGAACCTCCAACCTATCGGTTAACAGCCGAGTGCTCCACCATTGAGCTACCGCGGAACATTATTGACCTGGCGACGACCTACTCTTCCACAGGGCTTCCCCTGCAGTACCATCGGCGCTTCAAAGCTTAACCGTCCTGTTCGGAATGGGAAGGGGTGTTACCTTTGAGCCATAATCACCAGATTATTGTTCTTTCAAAATTGCACAGTGTTAATTATTTGGTCAAGCCCTCGACTTATTAGTATCAGTCAGCTTAACATGTTACCACGCTTACACCTCTGACCTATCAACCTGGTAGTCTTCCAGGAGTCTTACTAGCTTACGCTATGGGAAATCTAATCTTGAGGTGGGCTTCACGCTTAGATGCTTTCAGCGTTTATCCCGTCCCAACATAGCTACCCAGCTATGCCATTGGCATGACAACTGGTGCACCAGAGGTTGGTCCATCCCGGTCCTCTCGTACTAAGGACAGCTCCTCTCAAATTTCCTACGCCCGCGACGGAAAGGGACCGAACTGTCTCACGACGTTCTGAACCCAGCTCGCGTGCCACTTTAATGGGCGAACAGCCCAACCCTTGGGACCGACTTCAGCCCCAGGATGTGACGAGCCGACATCGAGGTGCCAAACCTCCCCGTCGATGTGGACTCTTGGGGGAGATCAGCCTGTTATCCCCGAGGTAGCTTTTATCCGTTGAGCGATGGCCCTCCCACGAGGAACCACCGGATCACTAAGCCCGACTTTCGTCCCTGCTCCACTTGTATGTGTCGCAGTCAAGCTCCCTTATGCCTTTGCACTCTGCGCGCAATTTCCAACTGCGCTGAGGGAACCTTTGGGCGCCTCCGTTACATTTTAGGAGGCGACCGCCCCAGTCAAACTGCCCACCTAACAATGTCCCGTGACCAGATACATGGCCTCCGGTTAGAATTTCAATACTGTCAGGGTGGTATCCCAAGGACGACTCCATAGAAGCTGACGCCCCTATTTCTAAGTCTCCCACCTATCCTGTACAGACAATACCGAAATTCAATGCTAAGCTACAGTAAAGCTCTACGGGGTCTTTCCGTCCAATCGCGGGTAGAGGGCATCTTCACCCCCACTACAATTTCACCGGATTTGTTGTCGAGACAGTGCTCAAATCATTACGCCATTCGTGCGGGTCGGAACTTACCCGACAAGGAATTTCGCTACCTTAGGACCGTTATAGTTACGGCCGCCGTTTACTGGGGCTTAAGTTCAAGGCTTCGCTTACGCTAACCAATCCCCTTAACCTTCCAGCACCGGGCAGGCGTCAGCCCCTATACATCAGCTTTCGCTTTAGCAGAGACCTGTGTTTTTGCTAAACAGTTGCTTGAGCCTATTCACTGCGGCCTGCTCTCGCAGGCACCCCTTCTCCCTAAGTTACGGGGTTAATTTGCCGAGTTCCTTGACAACAATTCTTCCGCTGGCCTTAGGATTCTCTCCTCATCTACCTGTGTCGGTTTGCGGTACGGGCACCATCTTCCTCGATAGAGGCTTTTCTTGGCAGTGTGGAATCAGATACTTCGCTACTAAAATTTCGCTCCCCATAACACCTCAAGCTTAAGATTGAACGGATTTGCCTGTTCAATCACTCTAAGTGCTTAGACGCACATCCAACAGTGCGCACATCTTATCCTTCTGCGTCACCCCATTTCTCAAACGGAAAATGGCGGTATCGGAATATCAACCGATTGTCCATCACCTACGCCTTTCGGCCTCGGCTTAGGTCCCGACTAACCCTGAGCGGACGAGCCTTCCTCAGGAAACCTTAGATTTTCGGCCAACAGGATTCTCACCTGTTTGTCGCTACTTATGCCAGCATTCTCACTCCTATATCGTCCACCGCTCCTTACGGTACGACTTCAGCCAATATAGGAAGCTCCTCTACCGCTCTTTCGAGCCCATAGCTTCGGTGGTAAGTTTGAGCCCCGGACATTTTCGGCGCAGGATCTCTTGACTAGTGAGCTATTACGCACTCTTTGAATGAGTGGCTGCTTCTGAGCCAACATCCTAGTTGTCTTAGAAATCCCACATCCTTTACCACTTAACTTACACTTTGGGACCTTAGCTGATGATCTGGGCTGTTTCCCTTTTGACCACGGATCTTATCATTCGCAGTCTGACTGCCAGGATACAAGTAGATGGCATTCGGAGTTTGATAAGGTTCAGTAACCACTATGGCCCCTAGCCTATTCAGTGCTCTACCTCCATTACTCAAT